>CALKOE010000146.1 GCA_938091985.1 uncultured Acidimicrobiales bacterium
ACGGTCCGACTTCACGCACGAGCAGTACCTCGAACGATATGGCACGGTCCACAAGGAGTTCGGCCTCCGCACGCCGAACATCGACGGGTACGTCCAACTCCACGTCGATCTCGACGCATCGCGTGAGCTCGGTGCGGCGACCGAGCTTCTGGCCGAACCCTGCGACTCGATGTCGGAGTTGCACCTGCAATCGGTCGAACACTTCCTCGCCGGCATCATCGCCCATCCCGAAGTCGGCCAAGAGGCGCAGGAAGACGAGGAGCGATTCGTCGATCGGCCGCGATCATTCGGATTCGCCCACCGGGTCGTGTAAGTCTCCACCCATGTTGATCTTGCGTTTCGACTTCCGGATCGGTCCCCAGTCCACCGCCTCGATGAGTGAGCTCTACGCGGCATCGCTCGAAATGTGTGAATGGGGCGAGACCAACGGGGCGATGATGGGCCTCTTCTCGGAGCACCACGGCTCGAGCGACGGCTACCTCCCATCGCCGCTGATCATGGCCGCGGCAGCCGCCGCGAAGACCTCGACCCTGTCGATCAACGTCGGCGCCCTGCTCGCCCTGATGTACGACCCGATCAAGCTCGCCGAAGACATGATCGTGCTCGACCACCTGAGCGAGGGTCGGGTCAACTACACGATCGGGCTCGGCTACCGGCCCGAGGAATACGCGATGTTCGGCGTCGATGCCAGCCGCCGAGGCCAGATCATGGAGGAGCGGCTCGACGTGCTGCGCCGCACGCTCGCCGGCGAACGGTTCGAGTGGGAGGGTCGCACCATCGAAGTGACACCCGCGCCGCTCACCCCCGGAGGGCCGATGCTCTCCTACGGCGGCGGCACCGTCGCGGCGGCGCGGCGCGCCGGACGACTGGGAATGATGTTCCTGCCCCAACACTCCGACCCGGCCCTGGCCGAGGCCTACGACGAAGCCGCGGTCGCCGCCGGAAACCCTCCAGGTCTGTGCATGGCGCCCGGCGAGGGCTCACCAACCTCGGTCTTCGTGGCCGACGACCCCGATGCGGCCTGGGCCGAGATCGGCGAGCACCTGCTCCACGACGCACGCGCCTACGGCGAGTGGTTGGGCGCTACAACCGCCGCGTCGGGCTCCCAGGCCACCACCGTTGCCCAGCTTCGCGCCGAGAACGGTGCCTACCGCATCGTCACCGTCGACGAGGCCCGGTCGCTGCGCGACCAGTACGGCGCCCTTGCGCTGCAGCCCCTGTGTGGCGGAATCCCGCCCGAGACCGCCTGGAAGTATCTCCGCAACTTCGAGGGTCTCTGACCCCGAAGTTCAGTTCTTGTTCTGGCGCTTCTGAATGTTGGCCCACTCGTCGCGCAGACCCACCGTGCGGTGAAACACAAGCGGCGAGTCGAGATCGTGGGCGAAGTAGCCGAGGCGTTCGAACTGGACGACCTCGCCGAGCGGCGTGTCGGCCAATGCCGGCTCGAGCTTGCAGCCGGTGCGGACCTCACGTGAGTTCGCGTTGAGCGAAGCCAGAGGGTCGGCGCCCCCGGCCCCAGGGTGCTCGTCGGTGAAGAGTCGTTCGTAGAGCATCACGGTCGCGTCGACCGCATGGTCGGCCGACACCCAGTGGATCGTCGCTTTGACCTTGCGTCCGTCGGGAGCCTGACCGCCGGCGGTTTCGGGGTCGTAGGTGCACAGGAGGCGAGTGACCTCGCCGTCGGGACCGGTCTCGACCTCGTCACACGTGATGAAGTAGCCGGCCCGGAGCCGCACTTCACGACCGGGCGCCAGGCGGAAGAACTTCTTCGGCGGGTCGATCATGAAGTCGTCGCGCTCAATGAAGAGGCGGCCGCTGAAGGGCACTTCGCGGGTGCCGGCCGACTCGTCTTCAGGATTGTTGATCGCCTCGCGAATGTCGGCGGCTGGGTTGCCATCAGCATCCGTGGGCCAGTTGGTGATGACCACTTCGATCGGATCGAGGACCGCCATACGCCGCAACGCGTGAGTGTTGAGGTGGGTGCGCACAAACGACTCGAGAAGCTCGATCTCATGCGTGCCGTTGACGCGGGCGATTCCGATGTGGCCGGCGAAGGCGCTGATGGCCTCAGCCGGATAGCCGCGGCGGCGCAGACCACGGATGGTCGGCATTCGGGGATCGTCCCAGCCGTCGACGTGACCCTCTTCCACGAGCTCCAGGAGCTTGCGCTTCGACAGCACCGTGTGGGTCAGGTTGAGGCGGGCGAACTCGGTCTGGCGGGGATGATCGGAGGACAGGCCGAGCTGCTCCATGAACCAGTCGTAGAGCGGCCGATGGGTGTCGAACTCGAGGGTGCACAACGAATGCGTGGTGCCCTCGATCGCATCGCTCTGGCCGTGGGCCCAGTCGTAGGTGGGGTAGATCTTCCACTGGTCACCCGTGCGGATGTGGTGGGCGTCGCGGATTCGGTACATCACGGGATCACGCATCTGCATGTTCTCGTGGTTCATGTCGATCTTGGCGCGCAGCACCCGCGAGCCCTCGGCGAACTCGCCGTTCTTCATTCCCTCGAAGAGTTCGAGGTTCTCCTCGACACTGCGGTCGCGCCATTCGCTGTCGACGCCGGGCTCGGTGAAGCCGCCACGGTTCTTCGAGATCGTCTCCGCGTCCTGATCGTCGACATAGGCAAGGCCCTGCTCGATCAGCTGTACGGCCCACTCGTGGAGCTGACCGAAGTAGTCGGAGGCGTAGGTCGGTTCACCGGTGTCGAAGCCGAGCCACTCGATGTCGTCCTGGATCGCCTCGACGAAGCGGAGGTCTTCGGTGTCGGGATTGGTGTCGTCGAATCGGAGGACACACGTACCGTCGAACTCGGTGGCGACACCGAAGTTGAGCGTGATGGCCTTGGCGTGGCCGATGTGAAGAAATCCGTTGGGCTCCGGCGGGAACCGCGTCTGCACGCGACCGCCGTAGGGGCCGCCGGACTTGTCGGCCGCGATCTTCTCGCGAATGAAGTCGGTCACTCGGCCATCGTACGCAACCCGGCCACGACCTCCGCGAAGTATTGCGGGTCGGGGGCCCGGTTGTTCACCAGGCTGACGTGGTCGCTGATGCCGTCGAGACGGGCCCGGATCGCCGGCGCGATCTCGTGGGGCTCCCCCACCACCGCGATCGCCTCGATGAGTTCGTTGTCGATCAACAACGGCATCTCGTCCCAGCGATTCTCCTTCGCCATGCGGTTGAGGACCGGATGGAGATCGCCGTAGCCGTGGAGCTCGAACACCGGCAGATAGGCGGGCGTGGTCGCGTAGAACGCGAGCTGACCCCGCACGGCTTCAAGCGAGCGGTTGTACTCCGCTTCGTCGCGGCCGGTCACGACGATGGTGACGCACACGACCTCGACGTCGGCCGCGTCTCGCCCGGCTCGCTCCGCTCCCTCGGCGATCGCAGGCAGGGTCAACTCTTGCAGGGAGCGCCGCGAATTCACTGGGTGGACCAGAAAGCCGTCGGACACCTCGCCGGCCACTCTGGTGGAGAGCGGGCCGAAGCCGGCGGTGAAGATCGGGGGTGGGCCGTAGGGGTTCGGCCCCGGATCGAACGCGGGAATCATGCGGGTGTGGGTGTAGAACTCGCCCTCGAAACGCAGCCGGTCGCCGGTCTCCCACGCTGCCCAGATCGCCCGGATGGCCTGCACCATCTCCTTCATGCGGGCCGCCGGTTTGGACCACGGCATCGAGTAGCGCTGTTCGATGTGGGGTTTCACCTGCGAGCCGAGGCCCAGTACGAAACGGCCGCCTGTGGTCGCCTGTAGGTCCCAGCCCGTGTTGGCCAGCGTCATCGGTGTGCGGGCGAACGCAATGGCGATCGCCGTGCCGAGTTCGAGGCGGTCGGTGTGTTCACCGGCGATGGCAAGAGGGACAAACGGGTCGTGTTTGGCCTCGAAAGAGAACGCCCGGTCGTAACCGATGCGTTCGAGTTCGGGATAGACCTCGCGGGCCAGGCGGGGATCCTCGGTCGGGACCGTGATGCTCACATGCACCCGCAAACTCTGCCAGATTGCGGAGGTGAGCAAACCTCTTCCCCTCTCCGGCACTCGGGTGATCGATTTCTCCCGCGTGTTGGCCGGGCCACTCATCACTCAGAACCTGGCCGATCTCGGCGCTGAGGTGATCAAGATCGAGCGCCCCGGTCACGGCGACGACACCCGCACCTGGGGACCGCCGTGGCACCCCGGCGAGGACGACGGCGAGCACTCCACCTACTACGAGTCGTTGAACCGCGGGAAGCGTTCGATCGTGCTCGACCTGTTCGACGACGATGACCTGGCGCTGGCCCGTTCGTTGGCCGCGACCGGTGATGTGGTTGTCGACAACTTCCGGCCCGGGTTCATGGCCGCCCGCGGCCTCGACCGGACAACGCTGGCCGTCGAGAAGCCGGCCGTCGTCACCTGCACCGTCACGGCGTTCGGCGAGGACGGCCCCGCGTCGACCCTGCCCGGCTACGACCTCGTTGCCCAAGCCATGGGTGGGCTCATGCACATGACGGGCGAAGCCGAGGGGCGGGCCAACCGAGTCGGCGTCCCGATCGTCGACATGACGACCGGGCTCTACGGCACCATCGGCCTCCTTGCTGCACTCACCGAGGCGACAAGGACAGGAGAAGGGCGCCATGTCGCGGTGAGTCTTTTCGACACCGCTCTCGCGTCGCTCGGCAACCACGGCACCGCGGTCACGATGGCGGGGGCCGAACCGCGCCGCGACGGCAATCGCCATCCATCGATCGCCCCCTACGAGGCGTATTCGGCGGCCGACGGCGACCTGATCATCGCCGCGGCGAACAACAAGCTCTTTGCCGGCGTGTGCGCGGCGCTCGACCGACCGGACTTGCT
>CALKOE010000147.1 GCA_938091985.1 uncultured Acidimicrobiales bacterium
TAGAGCGCCGGCCCGATCTCGATCACCGCCGACGACACGGGTCCCGCGGTGGTCGTGGTTGCGACGGTCGTGGTGGTCGGTCTCGTGGTGGTGGGGGCCAAGGTGCCGGTCGGACCGTCCTGCACCGAGCATGCGGCCGCCATGAACAGAGCGACAGCAATGGGGGCGAGCAGGCGACGCATCCTGTCAGGGTACTCACACGCCAAAACGAGAAATGGACCGCCCGGTAGGCGATCCATCTCCCAGGGTCACAATCGGGAGTCCAATCCGACAGGTGAGCTGTTGCCGCTGAGCGGCGTCACCCGTACTACGCACGAGACAGGCCCGAGTCGCGCAATTTCTCGAATTTCTTCCCGATTGGGCGGTTTGGCCCAGTCACCGCCGTCAGCTGTGATGAATCCGGAGTTCACCGCGCGACAGCCGGGTGTTGGGCACGTGCACCGACACGCCATCGGCTTCGATCTCGACCGATGCCGGATGCATCGCCACGATCCGGCCACTGAGTCCGTCCACCTCGATCTGGTCGCCGACTCGCACGAGCCGGGCCAGATGGCGTCCCGCAGCAAGCTCGCCGCCCATCTCACGACCGCCGAGACCGACCAACAACGCAAACGCACCGGCAAGACCGAAGGTGGCCGCGCCGGCCATGATGCTGAGGATCGTGGTGTCGACACCCAGCTGGCTGAGGGCGAGCACCGCCGCCACCGCATAGACGAGGAACCGCCCCGAAGCCCCGATCTGGGCCCGAACTCGGCTCGTCGAACCGGCGAAGGCCGTGTTGACAGCCCCGCCCAATGCAAAGGCGATGGCACGACCGGCGATGAGGATCAGTCCAGCGGCGAGGATGCGCGGCGACTTGCGCAGGATGTCGGCCGGGATCGGCTCGAGAGTTTCCGGGTTCACGAACCCGATCGCAACGATCACGCCGAGCGCGGTGAAGAAGAGGAAGAGGAACGTGGCGGTCGCTCGAGCCGCGTCGTGCATCTCGGCACGGTCCTCGCGACCCTTCAAGATGATCACCCGTACGAGCGCGGCACCGATCACGCCGGACAGGAGTCCGACGATGACCGCACCGGCGGCGTATATCCAGGGATCGATCATGCTGCTCCTCCATCGGTGTCATCGGCCGTGGTTTCAATGTCATGAGGCTCGTCACCGTCGGTGAGTTCGGGGTCGAGCATCGATCGGGTGAAGTCCCAACCGATTGCGAACAGGTCGAGGAGTGCGCCGAAGGCGGCCTCGTTGCGAAGCCGGAGATCCACACCGCCATGGGTGCGCTCACGCAGGTCCTCGGGAGGGGTCGTCGCCGCCTGCAGATCGGCGACCATTTCCTCATCGAGCGCGGAAAGGACTTCGAGCTGTTCCTGGCAATGCAGGCACCGTTCGATATGAGTCGACACCCGGCGTGGTCCGCCGCTGTCGAGCCAGCGCTGCAGCCGCTGGCGATTCGGATGTCGGGCACTCATTGCCACTCCTTCATCATTCGGGGATCGGTCATTGCCATTCCTTCATGGCGTCCTTGAGCGCCTTGCGGGCGCGAAACAGACGGGTCTTGACCGTCGGGAGAGGGAGATCGAGCGTCGCCGCGATCTCCTCGTAGGAAAGATCGTCGACCTCTTTGAGCACGATCAACGAGCGAGCATCTTCATCGAGGTGCTGCAACGCCTGCAGCAAGTCGTCGAATTGGGCGCGACCTTCGACGGTGCGAGTCGTCGAGACGCCACCAGGTCCCTCGGGCAGCGTGTCGGGTCCGTGCAGGTCTTCGCGCCGGGTGCGAAGTAGAGAAATCGCGGTGTTGCGGGCGACCTTCAGAAGCCAATTGCGAGGAATCTCTTCCCCGGGCCCAACCGGCGAGTTTCGCCAAGCTTTGAGCATCGTTTCCTGGACGACATCATCAGCCAACGACGCGTCATGGACGATCGAGCGCGCGACGCGGTAGACGGCGGCGGCGTGGCGGTCGACAACGACCCGCAAGTCCTCCGGGGTCGGTCCCTCGGGACCGTCGACGTCGAGATGAGGAGACATGGCTCCCCTGCCCATCGGCACGCTCGCAAACCGGGTTAGCTTCCCGGGGTGCCCAAGAAGCAAGAAACCAAGAAGCGACGCGTGGCGGCCGCCCAGCAAGTGGCCCGCCAGCAGGCCGCAGCGGCCAAGGCCGAGCGTCGGCGACGCCTGATCGTCGGCGGCATCGTCGGCTTTCTCGCCCTCGCCCTCATCGCTCCGCTCACTGCGGGTCTGATCCTCAACAACACCGATCCGGAACTCCCACCGGTCACCACCACATCGATCTTCGACCTTCCATGGGCGACAGGAGAGTTCGCGGGCGCCACGCTCACGACCCCCACCCCTTGCCCCGCAACCGATGGCACGGCCGAGCGCACCACGGAGTTCATCACCGCACCGCCGCTGTGTGTCGATCCCGGCGCGGTCTACGAGCTCACATTCGAAACAGCGGTCGGTTCGTTCACCCTGCCGCTCGACACCGCGGTGAACGAGGAAGTCGCCAACCTCGGCGCCGTGTTCGGTTGGTACAAGACCTATGAGCAGACACCGGTCAACGCGTCGACCGGCGGCCTGCTGTGGGTGGGGAGTCCCGGCGATGCGGGGTTCACACTTCCGGTCACCCCTACCGAGACCCCGATCAACGAGCGGTACCCGGTGGGGAGCGTGCTCGCGATTCCCGGAATCAACGGTGGGACCACAGGAGCACTCATGGTGGTGCTCGACGACGAGGGCGCCGACGCGGTTCGTCTCGACCCCCGCTATGTCCAGGTCGGCACGATCGACGACCTCACCGATCATCGCGCGGTGTTCGACTCGCCGGAGGCCTCCACGACGCTCCTCGTCGATTCGGTTTCGGTCGCCAAGGCCGGCTGACCGTCTCTGGCCGAGACGGTTCGCTATCGTCAGACGCCGTGACCACCGACAAGCGAGCCCGCCAGAAGGCCAACCGAGCCAGCCGTGTCGCTGCCGCCGAATCGGCTGCCGCCAAGGAACGAATCCGGAGCCGAATCACCACCTACGCGGTCGGTGCCGCGCTCGTCGTGCTGGCGATCGTCGGCGTTGCGATCCTCACCTCCGATGACGACAGCGAGACCGTCGACCCGGGCATCACCGCGCCGACCACCACCTTCGAGGCGCCTCCCGAACCCGGGGTGTCCGCACCTCCGCTCGGCGGATCGATCGACGGGCCGACTCCCTGCCCCACCGCCGAGGGCGCCGACGAGCGAATCACCTCGTTCGCCGAGACGCCGCCGATGTGCCTCGACGAGGCCGTGGACTACTCCGCCGTGCTCGACACCTCCCTCGGCTCGATCACAATCGAGCTCGACGCCGAGAACGCACCGCTCACCGTCAACAACTTCGTGGTGGTCTCTCGCTATGGCTTCTACGAAGGTGCGCCATTCCACCGGATCATCCCCGACTTCGTGATCCAGGCCGGCGACGCCGTCGGCCCCAACCTCGGTCAGGGCAATCCGGGCTACGCGGTGGAGGACGAACTCCCCGAGGCCGGTGCCTACGAGATCGGTTCAGTCGCTATGGCGAACTCGGGGGTCGACACCAACGGCAGCCAGTTCTTCGTGGTCACCGGTCCCCAGGGTGTGGCCCTGCCACCGAACTTCTCACTCTTCGGCACCGTGGTCGAAGGGATGGACGTGGTCACCGCCATCGAACAGAGTGAGACCACCACCGGCAACGCGCCGGTGGACAACATCGTCATCAACTCGGTGACGATCCTCGAGAGCTAGCCGGCCAACGCGCCACTGCCTCGATGAACGGACGCAACGGCGCACTCAAGGTGGGCACCTCAAATCGCGTCAGATCCGTGACGACCATGCCGCGAGCGCGGATCTCGGCCGGAAGATCGCGGTCGAGGTGCAAACCCCCGGCGGCGCGACCAACCAAACCGCCGATGGCCAGCGCCCGACCGAGCCGTCCCGACCGTCGCACGGGCTCCACGAAATAGAGACTGCCGTCATCGGCCAACAGGCTGAATATCGTGCGAAAGAACCAGTCGAGGTTCTCGACGAGCGGCAAACGGATGAGCGAGACGATCGAGTCGAACGGCCCGAGCCCCAGGTCGACCAACGCATCGACTCCCGCGTCCACGCGCTCGACACCGCCGGGGTCCGAGCGTCCCGTGCCGGCACGCACGTCGCCCACCCGGTCGAGCATGGTGACAGATTCGACTTCGGCCCCAATCCGGTAGGCGGTGAGGTGGTCAGCCCATCCGCCGAGGTCGAGCACGCGGCCCGTGGCACAGGCCGCAACGGACCGGCGACGGGCGCTCAGCGCGGGCGCGAGCTCCATCGGAAGGGGGTTCATCCATGCCACAAGGGGCGGCGTCGCCATCAACGAAACCTACCGTCCTACGCTGCCCAGGTGTCCGACGAACCACCGGCGAGCCCCTGGCAGTTCCCCTCCGCCGCGGACCTCAACGCGATCGAGCCGGATGATCTCGGCCTCATCGCCACCGGCGCCGACACCGAGCCGGGCACCGTGCTGGCGGCATACCGCCACGGCATGTTCCCGATGCCCACCGAAGCCGGCGGTCCCGTTGGCTGGTGGTCTCCCGACCCTCGCGGTGTGCTCCCGCTCGACGCGCTGAAGGTGAGCCGGTCGCTGCGGCGATCATGTCGAAAGTTCGAGATCCGTGTGAATACCGCGTTCGAAGAAGTGATCGATGCGTGCGCAGATCCTCGTCGGCCGTACGGGTGGATCGACGGTCGCATCCGAGAGTCGTACCTGAGACTTCACCAGATGGGGTGGGTTCACAGCGTCGAGACGTGGCGAGATGGTCGCCTCGTCGGCGGTCTCTACGGCGTCGCCATCGGTGGCCTCTTCGCCGGTGAATCGATGTTTCATCGAGAGACCGACGCATCGAAAGCCGCCCTGGTCGCACTGGTGGGAGCACTGTCGGACAGCGCCCCTCGGCTCATCGACGTCCAGTGGTGCAACGACCACCTGGTGACACTCGGCGCGCAGAACTGGACGAGAGCGCGCTATCTCGACGCGCTGCCGCAACTACTCGCGTCGCCCCCTTCCGTCGTGTTCTCCGGTGGAGCACATACGATCTCAGAGGCTTGATTCGTGGGGTCGAGCGACCGATGGAGTTCGGATGAGTGAGCAGCGCCTTGGGTCCAACATCGACATCGCTACCGGGATCGGCCTCGTTGGAGTCGGCGCGGGAATTCTCGGCGCCGTGACGGGCCGCAAGAAGTTCGCCCTGGCCAGCGCCGGAGCCGCCGCGGCCGTCGCCCTCATCGCTCGCCGCGATGCCGGCGAGTCACGCGATCTCGAGCGCCGAGTCGCTTCCATGAACGAGCAGATCCGCCAACTCGAAAACGCGGTTGCTGCCCAGGTGCAAAGCCGTATGGCTGCCGAGGAGGCCGTCAAGAGCCTCAGCGGCCAACTCTCCGAGGCCGAACGCCGCGCCGGCGACACCTTACGAACTCCCCTCGTGCTCAACTCCGATGGCGGCGAGGGTCTCACCGATCCCGACACCGGCCTCTTCAACCACGAGTACTTCCTGGTCGCACTCGACAGCCGCATCGCCGCCGCCCGCCGTCACTTGCGCCCGGTCGCAGTCGCCCTGCTCGACATCGTCGAAGGACGCGAAGGCAGCGAGCGACCCCCCGCCGATGCACGCATGATCGCCGACGCCTTGCGTGAAACTCTCCGCGAGTCCGACACCGCGACCCGCCTGCAAGACGGCCGCTTCGGCGTCGTGCTCGAAGACACGCCCGAGAATGGCGCGATCTGGACAATGGAACGAGTGCGCCGCCGCCTCGCCGAGGACAATCCCGATCTCACGCTCTGGGCCGGCGTCGCCTGCTACCCGGCCCACGCATTCGACGTCGGCGCCCTCATCGACCGCGCCGACGCCGCGCTCGACTCCGCCAAGGAGTGGCACCAGGATCGCATCGAGGTCGCGACCGCCGAATAGCGGTCAATTCTGGATCACCGGTCCGTCCCACATCCCACATTTCACCGCTGCTCATAGGCCAATGTTCCCAGCATTGTGTGACAGCCCAGGGAGGTGGCTCCGATCGCGGTCAACCCAAGTTGACCGCGATCTCGATGTCC
>CALKOE010000148.1 GCA_938091985.1 uncultured Acidimicrobiales bacterium
CTAAGGAAATGAGTCAGGGAAAAGCCCAGGTCAAACATCGGATCACCCCAGTGAATCGTTTCATGGTCCAGCAGGATCAACCGGCCCCGGTGGACCAGTACATTTTTCGGGCTGTAGTCGCCGTGAACCAGCGTCACCTGCGGCGTCAGGGCCGGCCGCTGTCGGCGGAGCTCGGCGAGCAGTCGCTCCATGGCCGGTAGCGGCCCACGACGGACCCGCTCCATCTCGGACTCCCAGTGATCCAGCTCGCGGGTGACGAAGTCGCTCCCATCGCCGAGCGCGTCGAGCCCGGTGCGTTCGAGGTCGACGAGGTGGATCGCTGCGTACTGGTCGATCATGTCCTCGCACATGCGGCGAATCCGACCCGGTTCCGCTTCGATCTCGGCCGGAATGGCGTTTTGCTCGTAGACGTCGCCATCGAGGCGGTTCATGACGAGGAACGGCCGACCCAGGACATCGCCACTCGGTTCGATCCACAAGGCCCGCGGCGCCCGTACGTCGGTGCGCTCGAGCCCCCGCATCACGTCGAACTGCCGCTGCAGGTCGTAGGGCTCCAGCAGACCGGGCTCCGGTGGGCGCAGCCGCACGACGATGTCCTCGCGCTGCTCGACACCGTCGGTCACCATCACCATCGTGAGCGTGAACATCTCCGCGGAGTGGCCCATTTCCACCTTGTCGAGGCCCTCCACGATGACCTCATCGGCCTCGGGAATCTGTCCGGCCAGCCACGTCTGCAGGTTTATTGACATCGACATCGAAATTGGACTGTAGTGGCCCGATTGGATGCGACGCAATCGCGTCGAGACGACCGAGGGGACCCGGTGAACAAGCGCGCCGATCGATGGAACTTGCGAACGGTGCCGCCTGAGTTGGCGGCGAAATACCGTGCTGAGGGCTGGTGGACCGACGAAACGCTCGGCGACATCGTTGCCGGCGCGATCGACCGTCTCGGCGACGCGACCTTCGCCGTCCACTCCGAGACCCGGCCCTGGCGCGGCACGTTCGGCGAGGTCGACCAGGCCGCCAGGTCCTTCGCTGCGACCCTCCAGGCCCGCGGCCTCGGGCCCGGCGATGTTGTCATGTCGCAACTACCAAACTCGGTCGAGGCGGCGATCGTCTTCTGGGGAGCGGCGTATCTCGGCGCGGTCATGGTGCCGGTGGTGCACTTCTACGGACCCAAGGAGGTCGGTTATGTCGTGGACGTCGTGAGACCCGACGTGATCGTCACACCGGCGCGGTTCGGCCAGATCGACTATCTCGAGAACCTGGGCGAGATCCTGACCGGCGACCTGGCCGAGAAGTGGTTCGTGGTGGCCGATGGCGACGTAGCACTCCCCGCCGGAGCCCGGCCCTTCGCCGACCTCCAAACCCACGACCCGATTGCGGCGCCCCTACGGGTCGATCCCGACTCGCCCGCCGTCATCGGCTTCACGTCCGGCACCACCAGCAATCCGAAGGGCGTGATCCACACCCACCGGACACTCGGCTTCGAGGGTCGTCAACTCGGCGCCATGAGCGGAGCTCCCGACGTGCCCAGCGTCGTGGGCGCCCCGGTCGGCCACTTCATGGGGATGCTCAGCGCCTTTCTCATCGCGCTCATCAAGGATCAGCCGATCCATCTCGTCGACGTCTGGAACCCGGCGTTCGTCCTGCGAACGATGCTCGATGAAGACCTCAACATGGCCGGGGGCGCCACCTTCTTCGTCACCAGCCTGCTCGACCACCCGGACTTCACCGACGAGCATCTCGCGTTGATGCCCATCGCCGGCATGGGGGGTTCGACTGTGCCCAGCGCCGTGACGGAACGCCTGACCGGACTCGGAATCCTCGTCTACCGGTCCTACGGGAGCACCGAGCAGCCGTCGATCACAGGGTGTTCGATCCACGACCCGGAACAGAAGCGTCTTCACACCGATGGTTGTGTCCTCCCCGGTGTGGAGATCCGGCTGGATGACGAAGGCCAGATCTTCAGCCGCGGGCCGGATCTCTTCCTCGGCTACACCGACCCCGACCTGACGGCAGAGATGATCGACGAAGAGGGGTGGTACCGGACCGGCGATGTCGGCGAGCTCGATGCCGACGGCTACCTCTCCATCACCGACCGGATCTCCGATGTGATCATTCGCGGCGGGGAGAACATCAGTGCCCAGGAGGTCGAGGAGCAGCTCCTGCGCCTCGACGGTGTCGCCGAGGTCGCGGTGGTCGCCGCGCCGGACGAGCGCCTCGGCGAACACGCCGCCGCGGTCTTGCGTCTGCTTCCCGGGACGCCCTGTCCGACACTCGAAGAGGTCCGCGCCCACCTGACGACCCTGGGCCTCGCCAAGCAGAAGTGGCCGGAGTCGATCTACGAGGTCGCCGACTTCCCGAGGACGCCCTCGGGCAAGATCCAGAAGTTCCTCGTGCGTCAGCAGCTCCGGGACGGCCTACTCGACCCTTCCGCGACCTGAACTAGGCTCGGCAAGGCCACGACCCGCGAGGGGTGAATCCACATGGACGAGCAGAACACCGATCTCGGTACGACTGCACAGGACTGAGGCCGGGTCACCGGTGATCGGGCATGACATGGTCCAGACACCCGACACCCTCGAGGTCGGTCTCCTCGCGACCGGCAGCCCGCGGAGGATCGCCGCCCTCGAGGCCCTCCCGATCGACTCGCTGTGGGTCGGGGGACACGTCGCCTCCCGCAACCCCAGTCCCGAAGCGATGATGGGCCTGGCGCAGCTCGCGGCGGTGACCGAACGGGTTCGCGTCGGGACCTCCATCCTCCTGCTCCCCCTCTATCCCCCGGCACTGATCGCCAAACAGACCGCCGACCTCGACCGGGCGACCGGAGGCCGACTCACCCTCGGCGTCGGCGTGGGGGGCGAGTACCCCGAGGAGTTCCGGGCGTGCCAGATCCCCGTCGAAGAACGGGGGCGTCGGACCGACGAAATGATCCCGCTGATCCGTCGACTCTGGACCGCCGAGACAGTCACCCACGAGGGCCCGCGCTACGCGATGGAGAAGGTGCGCATCCATCCCCCGCCGGTTCAACCGGGAGGCCCACCGATCGTCGTCGCCGGCCGGTCGGAAGCAGCCATGCGCCGCGCCGCGACCCTCGGCGACGGATGGTTCCCCTACCTCTACTCCCCTCGCCGCTACGCCGCTTCCGTCGAGGAGGTGCAACGGGTGGCCGCCGAACAGGGCCGCGATCTCGCGGGGTTCGAGTGGCTCGTGTGGGTGTTCGTCAACATCCATGCCGACGGTGACCTCGCTCGTGAGCAAGCGGCCCGATCGATGGGCGGCACCTACGACCAGGACTTCCGAGCGATGGTCGACCGCGTGGCCGCAGCCGGCACACCGTCGGAGGTGCAAGCCACGCTCGAGGCGTTCCACGATGCCGGGGCTCGGCACTTCGTGTTCTGCCCCGCGACCGCTGATGCCGATCCGGGCCCGGTCATCGACCGCCTCATCGGCGAGATCGTGCCAGCGCTGCACGACTACGCCCGCCGCACCTGAGTCCGGCGACGGCGGCGGGACGACGTGGTGGTCGACGGGAGAACTGGTCATGAGGCTCGCCAGCGCGTCGGCGCCGCGCGGCAGACGCCCGCAGGGATCCTGACGTCGTTCGAAATCGACATCGACGTCAACTAAGGTCATCGCACTGATAAGGGGGGTGCGACGGATGGCGATCGACGGCATCGGAGAACTACGAGGCGCCGACGAAGGGCTGAACCACCAGATCGTCGACACGTTCGCCACCATCTCGCAGACCGACCTCGCCTGGACCGAGAAGATCTGGGGTTCGCTCGCGAAAACCGACGGCTCGCTGCAGGTCGACTTCGGGCTCGGGAAGTACCAGAACCGCGGCATCATCGACGGGTTCGGTGGCATCTCTCGCGGCCACGAGCAGTGGACGGTGCGAGGCAGCCGAGAGCTCCATTCCGCACCCGAAGAAATGGCCATCGGGCCGATCCGCTACGAGGTCATCGACCCGCTCACGACCGTCCGCTTCGTGCTCGAACCCAACGACGAGCAGCCGATCTCGTTCGACCTCACCCTGACGGGCGTGACCCAGCCGTTCTTCGAGGATCGGAATCTCATTCGCAACAAGGTGACGGGCCGGATCGATGTCGACGTCATCCGCTACCACCAGGGCGGCTGGGCCGAGGGAGAGGTGACCGTCGACGGTGTCGTCCACCAGTTCACCCCCGAGAATTCGTTCGGGTACCGCGATCACTCCTGGGGTGTGCGCCAGGCCGTCGGCGCGCAACCGACCGATCTGCTGCGGCCGCCGAAGAAACCCAGGTCCGAGCCCCGTGCGCCGTTTCGCGGCGGCATGAAGTGGTCGCCGTGCTTCTTCCAGCGGCCCGATGGTTCGTACTACGAGACCGCGATCCATCTCACCCAGGGCGTGTGGGACTACACGTCCGCCTACATCAACGAGACCGACGGAAGCCAGCACCGTGTACTCGAGGCCAAGCCGCTCATCGAGTACGACTCCCGCACCCGCTTCGTCCGCGGTGGCGAGCTCCACCTGGCCATGGGGTCGGGTGAGGAGCGAGTCATCGAGGTGGAAGCGCTCGGCGACTCGGGCTTCCATCTCAAGACCGTGGGATACGGCGAGTGGAAGGGTCACATCCACGGTGCCTGGCATGGACCGTTGCACTTCGACAGCGAGTACATCGAGGACACCACCGACGACGAATTCGGGCCGCTCCTCGGGCAATTCCGCGATACCCCGATCCGGGTGCGGGAGGGCGACGCCGTGGGCTACGGGATCATGGAGAGCATCGTCGCCGGGGTCTGGCCCGAGCTCGGCCTCACCGCCGAGTCCGACCACCGGGTGGCCTACGCATGACCACCGCTCAGCCTTCGGTGAACGCTCTCGACCCGGAGTTCTACGTCGACCCGTGGGACGCGTACCGGTGGCTCCGAGATGAGGCGCCGGTCTTCTGGGACCCGATCCAGAAGCTCTGGGTCATCTCGCGCTACGACGACATCGTTGCCGTCGAGAAGGACGGTGGACGCTATTCGTCGTTCGCCGGGTCGCGTCCTCACATCGATCTGCGCGGCGACCGGTCGATGATCAACCTGGACGACCCGGATCATCAGGCGCAGCGCAACGTCGTCGCCCGACAGTTCACACCACGCAGCGTCCGCAGCCACGAGGACCATGTGCGCGCCGTGGTGAGCGAGATCCTCGATGCCATCGTGCCGCTCGGCGAGTGCGAAGCCATCGAAGCCATCGCCTCGCGACTGCCGGCCATGATGATCGGCGAGCTGCTCGGGTATCCGCCCGAGATGTGGGAGAAGGTCCGGCACTGGTCTGAGCAGGTCATGCTGCTGTCCGGCCAGACGTCCCCCGACGGACCGCCTCACGAATCGCACCCGGGCATCATCCCCGTGATCCAGGAGTTCTACGAGCTGACCGTGCCGATCGTCATGGCCCGCCAGACCGACCCGCGCGACGACCTCATCTCGACCTGGATCCATGGCGAGGGCTGGGACCTCCAACACGTGATGGACGAGGTGATCCTCGTCCTCAACGGCGGTGCAGAAACCACCCGGACCGTGATCGGCACGATGATCCACGATCTGGCACTGCGGCCCGACCAGCGTGCCCTCCTGCTCGAACGCCCGGAGCTCCTCTCCGAGGGGGCGGTCGACGAGTTCATCCGTTGGGTCTCGCCGGTGCTCAACATGAGCCGCACGGCGACAGAAGACCACGACTTCCACGGTGCGCACATCAAAGAGGGCGACGAACTGCTCCTGCTCTACGGCGCGGCCAACCGCGACCCCCGAGCGTTCGACGATCCCGACTCGCTCGACGTCACCCGCAGCCAGATCCGTCATGTCGCCTTCGGATTCGGCACCCACTTCTGTCTCGGCGCCCATCTCGCCCGGCTCGAGATCCGCGTCATGTTCGAGGAGTTGTTGCGCCGCATTCCCGACTGGGAGCTGACCGACGCCGCGGAGCCACAGATCTTGCCTGCGACGTTCGCCCGCGCCTACGACGGTATTCGGATCCGATACGCGCCGTCATGAGCCACCCCTACCAAGACGACCAGCTGGCCGTCGACCGGCGAGTGGACGACCTCCTCGACCGAATGGCGCTCGAGGACAAGGTCGGGATGCTGTTCCACATGCTGGTGTTCGCCGGCGACCTCGATGCCGAAGAACCGATGTTCCCCGTCGAGTCGCCCCGTCAGATGATCACCGAAGCCGGCCTGCGGCACTTCAACATCCTCGGATCGACGCCCGACGGTCGGTCGTTCGCCGCATGGCACAACGAACTGCAGCGCATCGCCGCCACTCACCCGCTCGCGATCCCTGTGACCCTCTCGACTGACCCCCGAAACCACTTCACCGACAACCCGATGATGTCGATGATGGCAGGCGCCTTCTCACAGTGGCCCGAGCCGCTCGGTCTCGCCGCGATCGGGTCGGAGGACCTGGTCCGCGAGTTCGCCGACGTGGCGCGCCAAGAATACGTGGCGGTCGGGATCCGGGTCGCGCTCCATCCCCAGATCGATCTCGCCACCGAACCTCGCTGGGCCCGAATCAGCGCGACGTTCGGCGAAGACGCCGAGCTGACGTCGCGTCTCGTGGCGGCCTACATCGAGGGTTTCCAGACCGCGTCGCTCGGGCCGGACTCGGTCGCGACGATGACGAAGCACTTCCCTGGCGGTGGTCCCCAGCTCGACGGCGACGACCCGCACTTCCCGTGGGGGCGCGAGCAGGTGTATCCCGGGAACAACTTCGACTACCACCTCGAACCGTTCCGCGCCGCGATCCGCGCCGGGACGTCACAGATGATGCCGTACTACGGGATGCCGATCGGGACGGAACACGAGGAAGTGGGGTTCAGTTTCAGCCGATCGATCATCACCGACCTGCTGCGAGACGAGTTGGGCTTCGACGGCATCGTGTGCACCGACTGGGGGCTCATCACCGACAAGGCGGCCGAGATGGGCGACCTCGGCCGAGCCAAGGCATGGGGGGTCGAACACCTCGACGAGGACGAGCGAATGCTCAAGCTGCTCGACGCCGGGATCGACCAGTTCGGTGGCGAGCACTGCAGTGACCGTCTGGTCCGCCTCGTGAGGAGCGGACGGGTCGCCGAATCCCGCGTCGACGAGTCGGCACGGCGTCTGCTCCGGGAGAAGTTCGTGCTCGGGCTCTTCGACCAGCCCTTCGTCGATGAGGACCATGCCGCGATCGTGCTCGAGCGGTCGTCTCATCACGCGGCCGGCCGTCGGGCCCAGCAACGATCGGTCACCCTGCTGGTCAACGAGTCGTCCACCCTTCCGATCACGTCCGGCATTGCGGTCTACGCCGAGGGCTTCGCCGACGGCACGTTCGCCGGGTACGCCACCGTGGTCGAAGACCCCGCCGTGGCCGATGTGGCCCTCATCCGACTCGGAACGCCCTGGGTCCCCCGCGGCGACGGCGGCATCGCCGACATGTTCCACGGCGGATCATTGGAATTCCCTCCGGATGAGGTGGAACGGCTGCTCAAGATCTGTGCAGCGGTCCCCACCGTGATCGACGTCTACCTCGAACGTCCCGCCATCATCGAACCGCTGGTCGGCGCGGCCGCTGCCATCGTCGCCAACTACGGCATCGATGAGCGCGCCCTTCTCGAAGTGCTCTTCGGCGAGGTCGAACCCGAGGGCAACCTGCCCTTCGACCTGCCCCGATCGATGGACGCAGTGGCCGAGAGCTGCAGCGACGTGCCCTACGACACCGCCGACCCCGTGTTCCGCTTCGGCCACGGGCTCCGCTACGAGGCCGGCAAGGACGAGACGTGACAACACCCGACATGAAGGAGATCCTCGCCGCGCTGGAAGCGGCGGGGCCGGCAGGGATCGCGGCGATGATGCCGGCGGGGCCCGATCCGTCGAGCTACCTGGACGAAGAGCTGGCCGCGATCGAGACCCGCGACATCGCCGTCGCCGGACCACACGGCGACGTCCCGACACGGCTCTACCGTCACCCGACCGAGGCGACTCGGGGCGGATTCGTCTGGGTCCACGGCGGCGGATTCGCTGCGGGCGATCTCGACATGGCCGAAGCCCGCTGGGTCAGCCTGTCACTCGCAGCCCGCGGGTTCGGCGTGCTGTCCGTCGACTATCAGAAGTGTCTCGGCGACGTGCACTTCCCGGTGCCGTCCGACGACGTTCTCGCGGCTTGGCAGTGGGCCGTCGAACACGCCCACGAGCTCACGCCGTCCGGTCCGCTCCACCTCGGTGGCGCCAGCGCCGGCGCGTCCCTGGCCGCCGGTGTCGCGAAACGTCTCCGCGACGGTGCGGGGCAGGAACCCGGGTCGCTGGTCCTCGTCTACCCGACGCTGCACCCCGATCTTCCGGACATGAGCGACGAGCTCGCTGCGGCGACGGAAGCCATCCGGGCAGCCTTGCCCGATGCGCTGTTCGAGTGGATGCAGCTGAACTACGCGGGAACCAAGGAGGTCTTCGCCGATCCCTACGCGTTCCCCGGCGTGGGCGATCTCGGCGGCCAGCCGCCCGTCTACATCCTGAACTCGGAGACCGACGTGTTGCGGGCGTCGGGCGAGGCCTACGCCGCCGCCCTCGCTGTCGCGGGTGTGACGGTGGCCTGCGAGTACGAACCGGGCACCGGCCACGGACACCTCAACGAGCCCGCGCTGCCCGAAGCGACACGCAGCGTCGAGCGCATCGGCGCCTGGCTCGACAGCCACTGACGGAGCACGATCCATGACCACCGCCGACATCGACCTCTACTCCCCCGCCGCCTACGTCGACGGGCCGCCGCACGCGGCGCTCGAGGAACTGCGGCGCACCTCGCCCGTGTACTGGCAGGACATCCCCGACCAGCCGGGCTACTGGGCCGTTCTGAAACACGCCGACGTCGTCCATGTCTCTCGAGAACCGCTGCTGTTCTCGGCCAGCGAGGGCGGGATCGTGCTCGAAGATTCTCATCCGGCTCAGCTGGAGCGGACGCGCAACATGCTCCTGGCCATGGATCCGCCCCGCCACGGTGTGTACCGCCGACCCTTGGCGCCCAGCTTCAAAGCCAGGATCATCGCCGAGCTCGAGGGCCGGGTTCGCGACATCTGCCGGTCCATCTTCGAGCGGGTCGGCGACGGCGAGGTGGAGTTCGTCCACGACGTGACATCGGGTCTGCCGTCGCAGGTTGTCGGCGAGCTGGTCGGCATCCCCGAGGAGGACTGGCCGAAGATCCACCGGTGGTCGGAGATGAGCACGTCCAGCCAAGATCCGGACTTCCAGCACGACGGTGGCGAGGTCGTGGACCCTGGCTTGGCGATGGCCACGTATGCCATCGAATTCGCCGGCCGCCGTCGCCAGGAGGAACCACGCGCCGACCTCGCCTCGCTGATTCTCGACACCGAGTTCGACGGGTCGCTCATGACCGATGTCGAGTTTGGCTCGTTCTTCGTGCAGCTCGTCACAGCCGGAAACGACACGACGAAGACGATGCTGTCGTCCGGCCTCCATGCCCTCCTTCGACATCCCCAACAGCTCGCCGAGCTGCGCGCCGATCCCTCGCTCATCGCCGGTGCCGTCGAGGAGATCCTCCGTTGGGAGAATCCGCTCCACTACTTCCGGCGCACGGCAACGGCCGACACGGAGCTGAGCGGCGTGGAGATCGCGGCGGGCGACAAGGTGGCGATGTTCTATACGTCAGCCAACCGCGACGAGGACGTCTTCGAAGACCCACAGCGGTTCGACATCCACCGCAACCCGAACCCGCACCTCTCGTTCGGGATCGGCGAGCACTTCTGCCTCGGCGTCCACCTCGCCCGCCTCGAAGGTCGCGTCTTCTTCGAGGAGCTGTTGGCCACCTACCCGTCGATCGAACTCGTCGGCGACCCGGTGCGAACCCGGTCGAACCTGAACAACGCCCTCAAGCACCTACCGATTCGGCTCGGGAGGGCCATATGAGACTGGCTCTGGCATCACCAATCGTCACCCTGAACCCGGGCACTCACGCGCCCTGGGAGGAACACGGGTCGATCGAAGAACTCGCGACCGTGGCCGAGGTGGCCGACCGGCTCGGCTATCACCACCTCACCTGCAGCGAACACATCGGTCTTCCCGCGGCGGAACTCGAACGACGAGGCGCCCGCTACTGGGACCCCCTCGCCACCTTCGGATACCTCGCCGCCCGCACCACGCGAATCCGCCTGGCCACCCACGTCCTCGTGCTCGGCTATCACCACCCTCTGGAGATCGCGAAGCGCTACGGCACCCTCGATGTCGTCAGTGGAGGCCGGTTGGTGCTCGGCGTCGGTGTCGGCAGCCTCGAGGCGGAGTTCGATCTGATCGGCGCTCCATTCGCCGACCGCGGCAGCCGGGCCGACGATGCACTTCGCGCCCTGCGGGCCTCGCTCTCGCAGCGCGAACCCTCGTACCACGGCGAGCACTACGACTTCGATGGGTTCGTGATCGACCCTGCGGCGACGCAGGAGCACGTCCCCATCTGGGTGGGCGGTCGGACCCTGCGGTCGCTGCGCCGGGCAATCTCGCTGGGCGACGGCTGGAATCCGTTCGCTGTGCGGGCCACACAGGCCAAGGAATGGCTGACGAAGATGGATGTCCCACCGGGATTCGAGGTGATCCTGCCGGCACTGAAGCGCGTCGATCCCATCGACGAGCCGGACCGGACGCAGGAGATCCTCGCCGAGACCGCCGCATGCGGCGCGACGATCGCCTACGCGACCTTCCGCCACGAGTCGCTCACCGACTATCTCGAGAAGCTGGAAGCGCTCGCTGCACTCCACGCCGCGATGGACAACTCCGCCACTGACCTCTAGCTCGAGGACGGCGGCTACAACATTGAGGCCTGAGAATCCGGGCCGGCGAGGTGCCGGGCGACGAGATCGGCAACGGCCGCCATGCCGGGAGCGTTCGGATGAAAGGCCTTCGCCCCTCCAGAGAGCAGGTCGCCGAACTCGAACCCGAATACCCAAGGTTCGTCCGAGCACACGTGGTGGTCGCGACTGGCCGCCGACGCTTCGACCAGCTCAGCTCCCGACTCTCGGGCCGCGGTCTTCGTCGCTTCCTCCAGCCGAGTTGCGAGGTCGGAGAAGTACGCCGCCTCCTCGGC
>CALKOE010000149.1 GCA_938091985.1 uncultured Acidimicrobiales bacterium
CAGCCGGTCGACGGGTTCGAATGGGCTGACCCAGGTGAAGCTCGAGGGGCCGGCCGATGCCATCGAGGCGATCTGGGCCGCCGTGGAGGTCGTCGCATCAGCACTGGTCGACGACGCCGTGGGCGAGACCGGAACATCTCGCCGGGAGGCAACCGCAGCGCGGGGCGGGATCGGTGCCATTCGGTTCGATGCGCTGACGCAGATGGCCGAACGGATTCTGGCCGCGGCTCCCGCCGCGGCCGAGCGCGGCGACGTCGGGCGGCTTGCGCTGGTGATCGACGCCGAGGGCATGGCAGAGATGACGGCCGACGATGCCCCCGCCGAGGGCGGCGAGATCACTCTCTCAGGTCGCCGTGTCGCTCCTGAGGTCGCCCAACGGTGGTCATGCGATGTGCGGGCGTCAGTGATGCTCGAACACGATGGTCATGTCCACGACGAGGGGCGAGATGCCCGAGTCGTCAATCGCAAGCTGCGGCGGGCCCTGCACCGCCGCGACCTTGGCATGTGCCGATTCCCGGGCTGTGCCGCTACCTCGTGGCTCCACGCCCACCACATCATCCACTGGGCCGACGGGGGCCCGACCGACCTCGACAATCTCGTGAGCGTCTGCGGGTTCCACCACCACCTCGTCCACGAAGGCGGCTGGTCGGTCGCGATCGCCGACCACGCGGTCGTGTGGTCCGACCCCGATGGCATCCCGGCCACCGTCGAGCCACTGTCCGGAAATGCCGATCAGTTGCTCGCTCCACACGGCGGGGTGGCGATCATGCCCTCGTCGATCGAGTCTCGTTCGACCAACGCTCGACTCGACTTCCACTTCGTGGTGTCGGTGATGGCCCAACACATCGCCCATCAACGCCGTCGCCACGTCTCCGCGGAGACGTCCGACCGCCTACCCGCACCGATGTCCGACCTCCGCTAGTTTCCGCGCATGGCCGTACAACTTCCCGAGGGTGCGCTCGGTCGCTACGAGGCCGACGGCTACCTGCTGCTCGAATCGTTCGTCGATGACTCCTGGCTCGCTCGACTCAACACGGCGACCGACCGTCTCATCGACGCCTCGCGCACCGCGGCCTCCGATGACTTCAGGTTTGATCGCGAACCCGACCACTCCGCCGACGATCCCCGCTTGCGGCGGATCAACTCGCCGGTCGATCTCGACCCGACGTTCGAGGAGTTCTCACTCGACGGTCCGGCCGCCGACCTCGCACAGGCGCTGCTCGGGCCCGACGTGCGGTTCCATCACTCCAAACTCAACATCAAGTGGAACGACGGCGGCGAGGAGGTGAAGTGGCATCAAGACATCCAGTTCTGGCCCCACACTGACTTCTCGCCGCTCACGATCGGCATCTATCTCTGCGACGTCGACGAAGCCATGGGCCCGATGGGCATCGTGCCCGGCAGCCACGCCGGCGAACTCTACGACCTCACATCACCAGACGGCCGATGGTCCGGTTCGCTGAGTGACGACGACGTCGCTCGCGCTCAAGTCGCCAACGCCGACTACCTGATGGGTCCCGCCGGGAGCGCCACGGTGCACAACTGCTGCGCCGTCCACGGCTCCGCCGCCAACGAGTCCGACCGCATGCGGCCGCTCCTTCTTCAGACCTATTCGCGGGCCGACTCCTATCCCCTGCTCGGCGTGGGCACCAACGGCAAGGCCGGCCACAACGCCCATCGCCTCATCCGAGGTTCGGCGCCCACAAGCCTCACGGTGCAAGGCCGCACGATGCCGACCGCACCCGATTGGTTCCGCGGCACCTACACCTCGATCTTCGATCATCAACAGGCCGACGGCTGACGCTCGGCTGCCGATCAGCGGCTTCGGCTGAGATCCGGGTGCGTTCACCCTCAGAACGCGGCAGCGCAGCTACGGTCGCAGGCGATGACCCTCGATCTCACCACCACCCTTCAGATGATCCGCCGAGACGGCGAGACGCTGATCGAGACGGCCGAAAAGTCTCCGGATGCCGTCGTGCGAGCCTGCCCCGGATGGAGCAATACCGACCTCGCCATCCACACCACTGGCGTGCATCGCCGTGTCGCGCACTGGACCGCCAATCGCCTTGCCAAGCCGGAACGGTGGCCCGACCACGAACCGGCCGACGCGCTCGCTCCCTGGGACTCGTGTCGAGCCGGACTCGAGTTGGTCCTCACCGCCCTTGCCGAGATCGGACCGGAGGAGCCGGTGTGGTCCTGGACCGACCGTCGCAACGGCGGCTTCTATCACCGCCGCATGCTCCACGAGACGGTTGTCCATCGCTGGGACGCCGAGGACGCCGCCGGCATCTCGTCACACATCGATGCCGAGGTAGCGACCGACGGCATCAACGAGATCCTCGATGTGGGCATGCGCTTTCGTGGTGATGGCGGTGGCGTGGAGTACCCCGATGGCGACGTGCTCCTCGAACGCACCGACGGCACCGACCGCTGGCGCATCCGGGCCATGGACGGCACCCTGGTCGCCGCCCACAACGGCGACGCCGGCCTCAGCGCCAACGCGACCGTGCAGGGTCATGCCGAAGACCTGCTGCTCTACGTGTGGGGCCGTGGTGGTCAGGTGACCATCAGCGGCGACACAGAGGTGGCCGAAGCCTGGGCGAGGGTCGCTCCCTAGCGCGGAGATACGGCGTAGAAATCACGCCACCCTTGACTGCAACTGTGAGTTGCAAGTATCAATTGCGTTATGCACTCACTCGCCGGATCCGGCGGTTTCGGGATACAGGTGGCTCATCGAACCGGGCTCGACGCGGCAGCTCTCGATGTAGGCATCCACATCGGTCTTCTTGAGACGGATCACCCGGCCGAACTTGAACGCGGGCAGCTGCCCCTCGTCGATGAAGCGGTAGAGCGTCCGAGGCGTGACCCCGAGACGCTCTGCAGCAGCCGGCGTGGAGAGCCACTCAATATCGTCTGCAGATTCGTCGCTGCCGTCGGAGGAAGCGGCGTCGGCGTTGCTTTCGGTGGACATGCGTTGACTCTCGCAGACTCTCGACCGATTTGCACGCTTTCGACTCCGCGCCGCTGCCGCCAGCGAGCGCTGGGCGAGCGACGATGACCGCAATCGCGACACCGGCCGCCTCGCAACGCCGATTTGCGCCGCGCCGAGGCCTTCCTTCAGGCCGTGCCCTGCTCGGCGCGCTGCTGATCACGCTCGCCTTCGTCGCGACGTTCGCCTACGCCAACCGGGCAGAACCTGGTCCGTCCACCGAGTATCTCGTCGTCGTGAACGACCTTGAGCCTGGCGACTCGATCGCGCTCGCCGACGTCGAGCTTGTGGCCATCGACCTCCCGCCCGAAGTTGCCGCGGGGGCAATCCCGAACACATCCGGCCTCGAAGGCGCCACCGTGCTGCGCCACCTTCGCGCCGGGGAGATTCTCGCCGCCCGCGATCTGCACGGCGCGGCGTTCGTCGACGGACGGCCGGTCACCGGAGTCCACGAGCTGACGATCCCCGTTCCCCGCGATCGCTCCCCTGTCTCGCTGCGCCGCGGCGACCGGGTCACTCTGCTCGCCTACGACCCAGCCGAACGGGTCGTCCACACTGCGCTCGAAGACGCCGTGGTCCTGACCTACAACACCGACACGGCGGGCATCGGTTCCTCCGACGAGGGCCGCCTCACGCTGGCGGTGCCCGACGCCACGACGGTGGCGGCGACGACCTTGCACAGCTACGGCCCGCTCACCGTGGTCCTCACCAGTCGCTCCATCGACGACCACTATCCGCGCCGCTTCGAGCACCAAGCACCTCCAGCTGACTCGCTCGACAATTCGGCCGAGCGACCATGACCACCGACAGGTGGGTCGTCCTCGGACTCAGTCACCCACGCGCCGGCTGGTTCAGCACTCTCGCGCGATGGTCGACTACCGCTGCGATCCCTGTCGACTTCGTCAAGTGCGTCTCCCCAGACGAGGCACGGGCACGGCTGAGCAGTGGTCGGGCATTCAGCGCCGTGCTCATCGGTGGTGACGTCGCCGGCATGGACCGAGACCTGATCGAGACAGCACGCGATGCGGGCGCCGCCGCGGTCGTGGTTGGTCCGGTGACCGACCGAGAGTGGGACGACCTGGGTGTCGCTGCGGTGCTCCCCGCCGACTTCGACCGAACCGCGCTCCTGTCCGTCCTACGTGAGTGCTCGCGACCGATCCCACGAGTCGCCGCTCTCCCGCCGAGCGTGCCAGCCGATAATGAGTCCGCCTGGCGCGGCCGACTCATCGCCGTGACCGGACCCGGTGGAACTGGCGCGTCGGTGACCGCAATGGCCGTCGCTCAGGCGTTCGCCGACGAACCGAGCAACAACTCGATGGTGCTGTTGGCCGATCTCGCGCTCGATGCCGATCAGGGCATGCTGCACGATGCCCGCCAGGTGATGCCAGGGATCCAGGAGTTGGTCGAGACGCACCGTGTCGGTCGTGCACCGATCGAGGAGGTCCGGTCCCTCGCGTTCGAAGCAGCGGGGCGGGGCTACCACCTCATGCTCGGACTTCGCCGGCATCGCGACTGGACCGCCGTGCGACCCCACGCCTTCCTGTCAGCGCTCGATGGTCTCATGCGGTCCTACCGGTTCGTCGTCGCCGACACCGACTCCGACATCGAGGGCGAGGAGCTCACCGGCTCGATCGACGTGGAGGATCGCAACACCATGGCCCGGGCGACCCTCATGAGAGCCGACGTCGTTGTGGTCGTCGGTGTGCCCGACACGAAAGGTCTCCATGCGCTGAGCCGCACGCTTCGGCTCGCAGTCTCGGCCGGTGTGCCTCCCGAGCGAGTCGTCGCGGTGCTCACGCACGCGCCGCGCAGCCCCCGCCAACGGGCCGCTTCGGTACGAGCACTCGCGTCACTCCTCGGCACCGACGAGGCCGCCGCCGGTATCGGCAATCCCGTGTTCCTGCCGCACCGCAGCGACGTAGAGGCGTCGATCCGCGACGGGATCCGTCTCCCCAGCCAACTGGGCCACACGCTCCACGCCGAGTTGACGAGGCGTCTCGACGAGGTTCCGCGCCGCGAGACCGGCTCCGGCGGAATCGAATCGGCCGAGCCCGCGGCGATCACACCGGGTTCCCTCGGCCACTGGACGGAGGAAGTCGGATGAGTCCGGTCGAACCCGACAATCCGTTGGCCCATGTCGAGGCTCGAGTCCAGCAGCGAGCAAAGGACCGAGCGCTCGACCTGGCCGATGACGAGTCCCAACGACTCCTCGCCAGCTTCATCGACGAGGAGATCCAAGCGTGGAACGACGACCATCGGCGTGGTCTTCGGAGCCACCCTCTCAGCGAACCCTCGCTCGTGGCCGAACGGGCCCTTCGCAATCTCACGGGCTACGGCCCCCTCGGGCCCCTTCTGGGCGACGACGACGTGTGGGAAATCATGATCAACGCGCCAACCGCGATCTTCGTGAAGCGCCATGCCGGCCGTTCGGGGTACCACCACGAGGTGTTCCACGACGACGAACACGTGACGCGCACCTTGACCAAGATCCTCGACGACTCGACGCAGGCGCACCGCAAGCTCGATTCGAGCGAGGGGCTGCAAGATGCGCAGCTGGACGACGGCGCTCGACTCCACATCGTCCACGCTGATGTCGCCCGAGGCGGCCACATGGTGATCAACATCCGAAAGTTCACCGGCGTGGCGATTCGAAGCCTCGACGAACTGGTTGATCGTCGCATGCTCACGAACGACGCGGCGCAGTTCCTGAGAGCGTGCGTGGAAGCGAGGCAGACAATCGTGTTCGCGGGCGCACCAGGTGCCGGCAAGACCACGATGCTCAGCTGCTGCGCTGCCGAGCTCGATCCCTCCCTGCGGGTGGTCGTGGCCGAAGAAGTGTTCGAGGCCGACATTCCCTTGCCCAACGTCGCCAGCATGCAGACCCGAGCACCCCGCAGCGATCGCCCCGGAGTCGACCTCCGTCGTCTCGTGGCCGGCTTCCTCCGAATGGCACCGGATGTCGCGATCGTCGGTGAAGTGCGCGACCGAGAGGCGCTGCCACTCCTGTTGACCCTCTCCTCAGGGGTGAAGGGATTCACCACCATCCATGCCGGTTCGGCTCGACAGGCGCTGACTCGGCTCCGCTTCATCTGCCAGCTCGCCGACACCAGCAACGATCTCCCGATGTCAGCACTCACCCAACTGGTCGCAGAGTCGGTCGACGTCGTCGTCCACTGTGTTCGCTCGACCGAGGGGCCACGGGTCTCGTCCATCGTTGCTGTCGAAGACCTCACCGCAGCATCCGAGGGCGCACAGTTCACAACGACCGAAGTCTTCCGTCGAGAAGCTGACGGACGACTCGAGTGGACCGAGACCTACCCGGTCCGGCTCGGCCAGTCGCTGACGCACACGGGTAGAGATCTCCGCGACATCCTCCGCACGACAACGATCGCGAGCCCGAGGTGATCCCGCTGACTCTCGCGATGACAGCAGCACTCGGGACGTTCTGGCTGTTCACAGCGGTCGTGTTCGGATGGAGCGGCGTCGGCACAGGCCCTCGCACGCGCCCTCGACGGCGGGTGGGGATCAACATGACGTCGTGGCTCCGTCAGGCGGGTCTCGACGAGGTCGATCCGCGCGAGTTTGCATCGGTCGTCCTCGCGCTCTTCGTTCTCGCCGCACTCGGCGGCTTCGTGGTCTTCGGCCGGCCCCTCCCGGCACTACTGATCGGCGCGTTCGGTGCCTCGTTCCCGATTGCTGCGTACCGACGTCGACGCCAGACGAATCGGCTGCGCTCGCACGAGGCCTGGCCGCGGATGATCGAAGAGATCAGGGTGCAGACCTCTTCGCTCGGACGATCGATTCCTCAGGCGCTGTTCGAGGTTGGGCGCCGCGCGCCGGTCGAGATGCGGCCCGCGTTCGCCGCGGCCCATCGAGAATGGCTCCTGACCACCGATCTCCCGCGCACCTTCGGAATCCTGAAGGACCGGCTCGCCGA
>CALKOE010000150.1 GCA_938091985.1 uncultured Acidimicrobiales bacterium
GATCCGCCGAAGATCGGGACGATGAGGGTGGCCAGGACCAAAGCGGCCGTGGCCGCAGTCGTGACGCGGTCGATCGGCAACCGGCGATTCTCGGCATCGGCCGCCGCCATGGCCGGGGTGGGGTCGTCAGCGGTGCCCCAGAAGACGCCAGCCCAGATCTTGGACATCGAGAAGATCGTCAGAAGTGAGGCCACAAGGGCGGCCCCCACCATCAGATACTCCTCCGCCTCGAGCCCTGCGGTGATGACCGCCAGCTTGGCCAAGAAGCCCGAGAACGGCGGCATGCCTGCGAGGCTGAGTGCAGGGATCGCGAACAACACGGCAAAGATCGGGGCTCGCCGCACCAGACCGCCGAGGCGGTGGAGCTGCCCGGTTCCCGTGGAGTCCTCGACCAACCCGCCGACGAGGAACAACGCAGTCTTCACCGGGATGTGGTGCACCACGTAGAGCACCGTGCCGGTGAGGCCGGCGACCGTGCCGATGGCGAGGCCCATCACCATGTAGCCGACCTGGCTGATGATGTGGAAGCTCAGGATGCGCTTGATGTCGCTCTGCACGATGGCACCGACGACGCCGACGACCATGGTGAGCGTCGCCGCCATGACCAGGACCCAGCGGGCGCTGTCGAGGTCGAGGATCGTCGTGGCGCGGATGAGTGTGTAGATGCCGACCTTGGTCAGCAGCCCGGCGAAGACCGCCGTGACCGCGACCGGCGCGGTCGGGTAGCTGTCGGGCAGCCAGAAGAAGAAGGGAAACAGCGCGGCTTTGATGGCGAACACCGAGATCAGAAGGATCCCGAGCGCGGCCTGCGTGGCCTGAGGAAGCTCGGGATAGCGGGTGACCAATTCAGCCATGTTCACGGTGCCGGTGGCGCCGTAGATCAAGCCGACCGTTGACAGCAGCAGCGTGGATGCCAACACGTTGATGACCACATAGGTCATGCCGGAGCGGATCTGCGCCGCGCCGCCGCCGAGCGTCAGTAGGACGTAGCTGGCGATGAGCATGACCTCGAAGGCCACGAAGAGGTTGAACAGGTCACCGGTGAGGAACGAGAGCGACACTCCCGCGGACAGCACCAGATAGACCGGCTGCCCGATCCGGGGGCGCCCTTCATCGGCCCCCTGGCCGATCACGAAGACCTGGACCGCCACGATGACCACGAGACTGACGACGAGGAACATTGCGGCGGCGAGGTCGGCAACCAGGGTGATGCCCACGCCGGCGGGCCAGGCACCGAGGGTTTGCGCCTGCACGCCGTCTGACTCGACGGCGACCAGGAGGGCGATCGCTGCCCCCAAGGCGGCCACATTTGTGCCGAGAGCGATCAGACGTTGCAGCATCAGCGAGCGCATCGCAAGGAGGGCAGCGCCGGCTGCGAACAGCGGGAGGATGACGGGGAGAACGACGAGGTTCACGAGGTCGCCTCGTCCCATTCGTCCCACGGCTCGTCTTCGCTCGGGTCTGGAGCTCGGAAGTGGCCCTCATCATCGGCCATCAGTGCGATACGGCGGTCTTCGACATCGTCTTGCACCTCGTCGTCGTTCGTGCTGGTCCAGCTGCGATACGCGAGAGCGAGCAGGAACGAGGTCATCCCGAAACCGATCACGATCGCGGTCAGGGCGAACGCTTGCGGGAGAGGGGCAGCAATGCCTGCCCCGTCATCTCCCTTGCCCACGAGAGGCGGCCGACCGGCCCGGCCCCCCACCGTGATCAGCAACAAGATGGCGCCGTGGCTCAACAGCCCGAGCCCGAGCACGATGCGAGTGAGCGCTCGCTGGAGAATGAGATAGGTGCCGACCGCGAAGAGCCAGGCGACGAGGACCGCCATCATGATGCTCATGCGCTGACCTCAGCTCGCTCTTCGTCCGGCTCGCCCACCAACACCTCGATGAGGGTGGCGATGACGCCCACGACGACGAGGTAGATGCCGGTGTCGAACACCAGTGCGGACGTCGTCTTGACCGCACCAAGGGCAGGAAGATCGAATTCCCAGGTGTGGTGTTCGAGCAGCGCGTTGCCGAGGATCATGCTCATCAGGGCAGTACCGGTGACGAGCAGGACACCGACGCCCAGGAGCTGGGTGGAGGTGACCGCAAGTCGACCCCGCAGCGCCTCTCGGCCGGTGATGACTCGCAGGAGTAGCCCGACGCCGGCCACCAGCCCGGCAATGAATCCGCCTCCGGGCTGATTGTGACCGGCGAAATGGAGATACACCGAGAACAAGATGATGGTGTGGAAGACCGCGTTCAGCGTGGTGTCGAGCACCACACTCGGTCGACCGAGGACAAGCGGAGCGAACCGTCCGCTCGGTTCTCGAGTTGTTGGGCCACGCCTGCGTCGTCGAGACCCCTGCGTCACCTCGGTCGACACCGGGCCGCTCGAGCGAACGAGGGAAACGACGCCGAGGCCGGCCACGACCAGCACGAGCGCTTCACCGACAGTGTCGAAGCCACGGAAGTCGACGAGCGTGACGTTGACCACGTTGGCACCGTCGGCTTCGGGGTAGCTGAGCGCGACCAGCTGGGCGTCGACCGGCTCGGCATCGCGATCGGCGACGGCAGTGATCGTGAGGAGGAAGACCGTGACGCCGACGGCGCCGGCCACCAGCACTCGGAGTCCGTTGGCACCCGAGATCGGCGGCGCCTTGAAACGAGCCGGGAGGTGGCGCAGCACAAAGACGTAGATGGCGACCGACACGGTCTCGACCAGGAGCTGAGTCAGCGCGAGGTCGGGAGCGCCCTGGATCACGAACAGCGAAGCCGACCCGAGGCCGACGCCACCGAGTAGCAGCACCGCGGCGAATCGGCGCTCGGACAGCGCAAGAAGGCCCGCGGCAACCATCGTGGCCGCGACCACGACGAACTGCAGCGGCGACTCGGCGAGCGCCCGATCGGCGGGGAAGCGCACGTCACCGAGAATCGTGAACAACGGCAGTGCGATGACGGCGACGAGGATGACGGCCAGGTAGATCGGGAGAGAGCCGGGCTGGATGAACCCGACGAAACGAGTGGCGCCGCTCAGGACCTTGCGCAGGCCGCCTTGGAAGATATCGGCTGCGTCGTAGCTGCGTCCGAGCTTGGCCTGCGTCGCTTCGAGGGGTCGCCGGATCGCAAACAGCACCGCACCGCCGGCGACCGCCACGATCGAGAGAATGAACGCGGTCTTGAAGCCAGGCCAGAGCACGAGGTCGTAGACCTCCGCCTTCTTGTCGAGTGCGGTGGCAGCCGGGCTGACGATGCGCGTCGCCCAACCGTCGGCGATGCCGAAGACCAGGGTGGGGATCATCAAGAGCGCGGCCGGTGCCACGAGGGCGACGCTGGGCTTGTGGACCTGCGTCTCGACGCCCTCGACATCGGCGAATGCGCCCCAGAGGAACCGCAAGGTGTAGGCGCCGGTGAGCGCCGAAGCGCCGACAAAGGCCGCGGTGGCGAGCCCGACACCGGCGATATCGGCATCGAGAAGGCCGACGATCGCCGCCTCCTTGGCCAGGAAGCCGGCGAGCCCGATGATGCCCGCCATCGATGCGCCACCGACCACCGATGTGACGACGACGAGCGGCATTGCCTTGCGCAACCCGCTCAGCTCGGAGATCTCTCTGGTGTGGGTGCTGTGATCGACGATGCCGACGACCATGAAGAGGCTCGCCTTGAAGACTGCGTGGGCCGCGAGCAGCGCGGTGCCCGCGAAGAGCAGCTTCGGTGTGCCTGCGCCGAACACGGCGATGAGCATGCCGAGCTGGCTCACGGTGCCGTAGGCGAGCATCAACTTGAGGTCGGTTTGACGAAGGGCTCGGTAGCCGCCCCAGCTCATCGTGGCGAGACCGACGATCAGGGTCATTGGTTTCCACGGTGGAAGGTCGTTCAGGTACGGCGAGAGGCGCGCGACCAAGAAGACGCCGGCCTTCACCATCGTCGCCGAGTGCAGATACGCCGAAACGGGGGTCGGAGCGGACATGGCCCCGGGTAGCCATCCGTGGAAGGGAACCTGCGCAGACTTGGTGAAACACCCGATCAGGATGAACACCGCCGCCCACGATGCGAGGGAGCCGTCGATCGTTGCGTCAGCGAGACCGGAGAGCGTGCTGGAGCCGGTGCTGACCGTGAGCATGATCAAGCCGGCGAGGAGCACCAGTCCGCCCGCACCAGTGATGATCAGCGCCTGTTGGGCCGCGCTGCGAGCCGCAGACTTGGTGTCCTTGAAGCCGATGAGGCCGTAGGAGGTGACCGAAGTGAGCTCCCAGAAGACGAAGATGAGGATGAGGCTGTCGGCCGTCACGAGGCCGGTCATCGCTCCAGCGAAGATCGTCAACAACGCTGCGAAGCCACCCAGGCCGTCTTCGTCGTCGAAATACTGGCTCGCATAGGCCATGACCAGCACGCCCACGCCGCTGACGATGCCCAGCATCAGCAAGGCAAACTCGTCGACGACAAAGCGCAGGTCGAGTCCGAGTCCGGGCACCCAGGGTTGGTCCTGGACGATCGGGGAGCCGTCGTGGACGTCGGACGCCTTCGCAGCCACCCACGCGAGGGTCGCCGCCGTGGCGAGCATCGTGATCCAGAACACCCTCGCTCGAAGGCGCGACCCGA
>CALKOE010000151.1 GCA_938091985.1 uncultured Acidimicrobiales bacterium
CTGCTGCGCGATGCAGCAGTCGGTCGGGCGGGGGCCGACGCGCTCGAGGAGATCGCCCGGACATACCGCCAGTTCGCCCACGAACACTCCGGGCAGTACGCGAGCACCCTCCTCCCCGCCGGATCAGCGGTCGAAGGGGCAACGGAACCACAGGCTGAGATCGTCCGCGTGATCGCCCGTATTCTGGAGGGGTTCGGAATCGACGGTGACCAGGCCATCCATGGCGCTCGCATCGTCCGCAGCGCGATCCACGGCTTCGTCACGCTCGAAGCAACCGGGTCGTTCGTACATCCCCAGGACCGCGACGAGAGCTTCGCCGCACTCGTCGACTTCCTGGTCGCCGGGCTCGACGCCGGACTGCTGGCAGGCAACACATGAGCCGCCGACACCCCAGCGCGAGTCGGGCCGTCATCGGTTGGCGCGAATGGGTCGCGCTCCCAGACTTCGGCGTCGCCTCGATGAAGGCAAAGATCGACACTGGCGCTCGTACATCAGCCCTTCATGCGTTTGCCCTCGAGGAGTTCGTCGAAGCCGACCAACTCTGGGCCCGCTTCGAGATACATCCCCACCAGCGAACGTCTCGAAACGCGATCTCGGTCACCGCACCCGTGGTCGAACACCGCAAGATCCGCAGCTCCAACGGCGTCGTCCAGAACCGACCGGTGATTCGTGCCGCGCTCGAAGCCGTCGGACAGACGTTCACCATTGATCTCACCCTCACCAATCGCGACGAAATGGGATTTCGCATGCTGATCGGCCGCGCCGCACTACGTCGGCGCTTCCTTGTCGACCCGACCCGTTCCTACTACGGCGCTCGGCCATGACCGCCCAGATGTCGCGGACGATCGCCGGCCAAGTTCTCGAGCCGGGCACACGAACTGAGATGGAACTACGGCCGGCCAAGCTGCCGTCGGGCGGATGGATGTCGATCCCCGTCGTCGCGATCCACGGCACGAACCCGGGGCCGACTGCGTGGCTCAGCGCGGCGATTCACGGCGACGAAGTCTGCGGAGTGGAGATCATCCGCCAGGTCCTGTCCGGAGCAAAACCCGATGACCTGTCGGGAACACTGCTGGCGGTTCCCGTTCTCAACGTGCCCGGCTTCGCCAACGGCGACCGCTACATGCCCGATCGTCGCGACCTCAACCGATCGTTCCCCGGATCAAAACGCGGCTCGCTGGCTTCTCGGTTCGCCCACGCGTTCATGAGCGAAATCGTCCAGCACTGCGACATCGGCATCGACCTCCACACCGGATCCGACCATCGGCGCAACGTGCCGCAGATCCGAGCGGATCTCACCGATACGAAGACCGCGGAGCTGACCGAAGCGTTTGCTGCACCGTTCGCGATGCATTCGAGACTGCGAGACGGATCACTTCGTGAGGCCGCCTGTGGAGCGGGCGCAACCGTCCTGCTCTATGAAGCAGGAGAGGCCTGGCGCTTCGACCGCGAATCGATCGCGGTCGGCGTTCGCGGTGTTCGTCGGGTGTTGTCGCACGTCGGCATGATCGATCCTGCGATCGCCGCGGAACCCGTCGCGCCCACCACGATTCTCGGCGCCTCGTCGTGGGTCCGCAGCCCGCAGAGCGGTCTCGCTCGGCTCGATGTCGACCTCGGTGAACAGGTGACCGACGGCGATCCCATCGGTGTCGTCGCCGACGCGATCGGCACCACCGAACGTGTCATCAGAGCGAGTCGGACCGGCGTTGTCGTCGGTCGCAACGAGTCACCGGTCGTGCACCGCGGCGACGCTCTCGTCCACATCGGTACGTACGAACCCCCCGTCGGAGCCACATCATGAGACTGGCCATTTTGTCCCGCGCTCCTCGCGCCTACAGCACCCAGCGCCTTCGGGCCGCGGCCGAGGAACGAGGCCATACCGTCCGCGTCCTCGACACCTTGCAGTTCGCCATCGATCTGTCGCGAGCGGAGCCAGACCTGCAGTACCGAGGCAAGCAGCTGTCTGACTACGACGCTATCATCCCGCGGATTGGGGCGTCGGTGACCTTCTTCGGCACCGCCCTCGTGCGCCAGTTCGAGCAGATGGACGTCTACACGCCCAACACGGCCAACGGGATCTCGAACTCGCGCGACAAGCTCCGCGCCACCCAGATCCTGTCGAAGCACGACATCGGCATCCCCGCCACCGCCTTCGTTCGCAACCGGGGCGATGTGGAGGCGGCCATCGAGCGTCTCGGCGGCGCGCCTGTGGTGCTCAAACTCCTCGAGGGCACGCAAGGCATCGGCGTGATCCTCGCCCCCGACAACCGCGTGGCCGCCGCAGTGATCGAAACGCTGCAGTCCACCGAGAACAACGTGCTGCTGCAGCGATTCATCGCCGAGAGCAAGGGCACCGACATCCGCGCGTTTGTCATCGGTGACCGAGTCGTCGCTGCCATGCGGCGGCGAGCTCAGGGCGACGAGTTTCGATCGAACGTGCACCGCGGTGGCTCGACCGAGGCCGTCGAGCTCGACCCCGAGTACGAGCGAACCGCTGTGCAAGCAGCACAGATCATGGGCTTGCGCGTGGCCGGAGTCGACATGCTCGAAGGCGACGACGGACCGCTGGTGATGGAGGTCAACTCCTCGCCGGGGCTGGAAGGCATCGAGACCGCAACGTCGCTCGACATCGCCGGGGCGATCGTCGACTATGTCGCCAACCAGGTCGACTTCCCGGAGCTCGACGTTCGCCAACGGCTGACCGTCAGCACGGGCTACGGCGTGGCGGAGCTCCATGTGCGCGATGGCGCCGATCTCGTCGGCACGACCATCGCCGATTCCGGGCTACGTGAACGAGACATTCAGATCCTCACGCTCGCTCGTGGCACCGCGGTGATCCCGAATCCGCGGTTGGACCGAGAGCTCGAAGCCGACGATCGCCTGCTGTGCTTCGGCCGTCTCGAGGCGATGCGCGACATGATCCCCGATCGCAAGCGTCGCCGGCCCCGACTGCAGCCCCTGCCCGACGAACCGATTCCCGTCGACCCGGCAACGGTCGAGGCGACCCCAGCCGACACACTTCCGCCCGACAACTTGGAGTAGCGCCGGCGAGCTGCCCGTGTCACGACCACAAACCTGGATCAGTCGATCGGATCCGCCATCTCCCACACGAGTGACGACCAGCCGAAGTCGACCGCACCCATGCCCTCACCGGTGCGTGCCTCGTAGTACTCGCGGAGACCTTCGCGCAGCACAACCGCGACGAGACGATCACGTAGATCGTCGGCCTCGGTGGCGTAGCCGAGGCGACGGAGCCCAATCCACGCAAACCAGGCCGCGTTGACCCACGACGGACCGCGCCAGTAGCGACGCAGACCCCAGTAGTGATCGCGCGAGGTGTGGGTCGGATCGTCGAGGGCGACAGATGCGAGCGGCACCGCGTCCCAAAATCGCGGCGTCAGCAGCGTCTCGTTGATCAGGCGGTGGCCGATCTCATCGGGCAGATCCGGGAGAGCCAGCGGCGCGAGCGTGTCCCAGGTGAGCGGCACGTCGGCCTTGGCGACAGTGCGGACCGGGTTGCGCACGTCGTCCATGAAACGACCGAGGTCGTCGTTCCAAAGCCGATCGACAAGCGCCGGCGTGGGCGACTCGTTGCCCATCGCCTGCTCGGCGAGCGACCAGAGCACGTTGGTGACCACCTCGCAGACCACAGGCCGGCCGTCGGCCGCGATGCGATGCGCATCGAACCCCCGGCGACGATTGCCGTGGATCAGAGTCGGGAACAGACGCCGACCCTGAGCCCGCCATCCCCAGACGTGGTCGAACTTCGGCGACGCATCGAGGCCCGACTCATCGGGTTGGATGAGCCAGAGGAGGTTGTCGCCCTCGAGGTCGCGGTTGGCCCGCATCCACTCGTGATGCTCGACGATTCGTGGTTCCGTGGCGGGATCGCCGACCGCAAGCGACCAGGCCCAGGCCAACAGCGGTGGCTGGATCGTGCTGGTGTTGGGGGCGTGGCGAGTGGCGACGTTGTAGCGAATCGCCCGTTCGAGGTTGAGCGGGCGGCCGAGAAAGGTGATGTGGCCGATGAACCCGTCGTGCGAGGAGTCGAGGAGCGTCTCGAGTTCGAGCCGAGACCGTGCGGGATCGAGGCGGCGCCAGATGATGGCGTGAAAGCACGAGTCCCAGTACCACTGCCAGTCGTAGCGTCCAGGCGACGGAGAACTGAAGCCATAGGTCCGACCGTCCTGCTCGCCTTCACGCCAGTTCTGGTTCAACACCCGGGTGCACAACGCAGCAATCTGATCAGCGGGCGAGTCCACCCACCGACCGTAACTCGACCCCGCTACATCTGGTGTCTGACACCTGCTACAACTCGGCCCGTGACCGAACCCGAACTCCTGACCGAGCGCACTGGCGACATCGCCACCATCACGCTCAACCGACCCGACGCGCTGAACGCGATCACGCCCACCATGCTCGCCGGCCTCGGCGACGAACTCGAGGCGCTGGCCGCCGATGACTCGCTGCGGGTAGTGGTGCTCACGGGCGCCGGGCGAGCGTTCAGTGCCGGAGTCGATCTCAAGGCCCTCGGCGACCGAGAACTGATCGATGGCAAGGTCGGCGACATCCTCGATCTTCCCGCTCGTCGCGTCACCGGCCTGTTGTCGTCGATGCCGGCTATCACCGTCGCCCGGGTCAACGGGTTCTGCTTCACCGGTGCGCTCGAACTCGCGCTGGCGTGCGACATCGTGATTGCTGCCGCCGAGGCGAAGTTCGGCGACACCCACGCGAAGTTCGGACTTCGTCCCACCTGGGGCATGAGCCAACGCCTGCCCCGCCTGGTCGGCATGGCCGCGGCTCGAGAGCTGTCTTACACCGCCCGGAACTTCACCGGCACGGAAGCCGCCGCGCTCGGGATGATCGCCCGGGCCGTTCCCCTCGACACGCTCGATGCGGAGATCACGGCGCTCACCGATTCACTCCTGGCCAACAGCGCCGGCTCGCTGCGCGCCTACAAGGACCTCTACTCCGAAGCCATGGAACGTCCCCTGGCCGACGGCCTCGCCTACGAGGCTTCGACCGAATACCCCATCGCCGACACCGCCACCCGCCTCGCCGACTTCCGCTGAGATGTAGCGGGGGTCAGACACCAGTTGTAGCGGGGTCAGACACCGGTACTTACTTGGTCGGCTTCGAGGGCGAGGAGCATGGTGGTGACGGCGCGGTCGATGTCGGCGACCTCGGCTGGGCCGAGGCTTGACAGGACACGTTCACGGCTCACCCGGTAGGCCTTGTCGCCTCGTTCGGCGAGGTCGACCCCGGTGGCCGTGAGCTCGATCAGCACCCGCCGACGGTCATTCGCGTCGAGGTGGCGGGCAACCAGACTCGCCCGCTCGAGGCGATCGACCACCTGGGTGATGCTGCCCATCGGTCGCAGGACGAGCTCGGCAAGACGACTCACCGGCAACGCATGGGGCGCCGGCTCGCGGTGCAGCGTGGCCAGCAAGGTGTAGTCGGCAAACGTCATGTCGATCTCGGCCATGGCCTCGGCTTGGAGCCGTTCGAGATGCAGCCCGACTCGCTGGAGTCGAGTGAAGACCGCCGATGGCGAGGGGTCGAGGACGTAGTCCGGAAGCTCTGCGGTCATGTCCGAAGAATACTCTACTTGCAGAATATCTGCATATAGACAATCCTGTACCCATGACCGAACCCATCGTGCGCCACCTCGCCACCCTCGAGTGGGAGACCAAGGCCGACCAGAAAGCCGAGGTCGCCGCCCTGGCCGAGCAGGCGGACGCCACCGGTGCGCGGCGCAGTCGCCTCACCACCGGGCAACACGGCTTCCACTCCCACATCTCCGAGATGCCGGCCGGCTTCGAAGTGCCGCCGCACACCCACGACATCAGCGAGCACATGACGATCCTCGACGGCGCTCTCCACGTCAGCGACGGCACCGTGCTCGCCACCGGCGACACCGTCGTCATCCCCGCCAACCATCTCTACGGCTTCACGGTCGGCGATGAGGGAGTTCGCTTCCTCGTCGTTCGCGCCGCCGACGCCGCCACCCAGTTCACAGGAAAGTAGGAGTTCTCATGCGCAACGGATTCAAGGTCTTCGACGCCGACGCCCACGTCATCTACCCGGCCGATCTCTGGCAGACCTATCTGCCCGAGAAGTATCGCCACCGCCTCGACCGCAGGGCCCCCGCCGGCCTCGACACCTACAACCCGGTCACGGTCGACGGCCGCTGGAGCCAGCACAAGACGTCGCTCTACGGCCAGTTCCAGAAGGCAATCGGCTGGACGACCGAGGACATGATCGAGCAATACGGCGACATCGTGCTCGAAGGCTTCACCGGCGACCGCGTGGCCAACGCCCTCGCCGTCGACGGCATCGACTTCTGCGTGATCTACGGCCCTGAGTACGACATGTGGCTCAGCGGCATCGACCCCGAGCTCCAGGCAGCGATGACCCGGGCGTACAACCGCTGGGGCGCCGACATGCGTGAGAGCTCCAACGGTCGCGTCATCACCAGTGGCCCGGTGCCGCTCAACGACGTGGGCCGCGCGGTCGAGGAGATTCAGTACGCCTACGACGAGCTCGGCATTCGCTGCTTCTGGACCCGTCCCGGCTACACCAACCATCGCAATCTCGGCGACAAGTACTACGACCCCATCTACGAGCTCCTCCAGGACCTCGACTGTGCTTTTGCGACCCACGAATTCATGGGACTCAACGCCCAGACCGAGGGAGTCGACCGCTTCGACACGTTCACCGAGTGGCACACCGTCGTCCACGCCCACGAGGCCCAGAACGCGTGCTTGTCGATGATCGTCAACGGCGTGTTCGAGCGCTTCCCCCGCCTGCGCACCGCCTATATGGAGGCCGGCTGTGGCTGGCTGCCGAGCTGGTTGCACCGCATCGACGAGCACCTCGAGATGGCCGGCGAATGGGAGTTCCCCGAACTCACCATGAACGCCACCGAGTACTTCAAGCGCAACTGCTGGATCAGCACCGAATGCGAAGACCCGTTCGTGGCCGACGTGATCCGCTGGCTCGGCGACGACCGCATCGTGTGGGAGAGCGACTTCCCGCATCCCGACTCCAAGTACCCGGGCACCGTGCAGTACTTCCTCGACCTCGAACCAGATCTGATCACCGAGGAAAGCAAGCGCAAGATCATGTGGCAGAACGCCGTCGATCTCTACCGCTTCCCCGAGGAGATGCTGCCGACCACGTTCATCGAGGCAACCGAGCTTGTCTCGGGATGAGCAACGTGCGAGTGACCGCATGAGCGATTTCCGGCGGCCGCATGAGGCCGTGGACTACGCGGCCCTCACCGCGCAGCTGCCTCCGCCGCCGGAGTATCTCACCAGCGCGTACCTCGATGATCCCGACACCATCGCGGCGAAACAGCTCGAGCGGCTGAAGGCTCGCGCCCGGACCACCTACGAGGTGCCGTTCTTCCGGCGCCTCTGGGACGCTGCGGGGGTCGGCCCCGACGACATCGAATCCGTCGAGGACCTCCACCGGTTCCCGTCGTACACGGTCGACGACATCCGCCAGTCGATCGAGGACCACCCGCCCTACGGCGACTACCAGGGCGTGACCGTCGACCAGGCGCTCGATCAGCCGATGCGGGTCTACATGTCGGGTGGTACCACCGGCGCGAGCCGGCCCACGCTCTACACCGCATGGGACCGCGAAGCCGGCGCCATTCTCATGGCCCGCGCGCTCCACATGCAGGGCATCGAGCCCGGCGATGTGGTCATCAACGCCTGGGCGTACTCGACCCACAACGGCGCCCACGCAATGGACGAGGCGCTCTACCGCTGGCTCAACTGTGTGGTCCTCACCACCGGCACCGGCAACGTCACGCCCACCCGCAAGCAGATCGAGCTGGCGGTGCAATACGAGGCCAAGGCGATCCTCACCACGGGCGACTATCTCCTGCATCTCGCCGACACCGCCCGTGAGATGGGCCTCGACCCGG
>CALKOE010000152.1 GCA_938091985.1 uncultured Acidimicrobiales bacterium
TCGCACGATCTCCGACACACTCGCCGCGATGATCTGCCACGGTGTGCTCGACCGGTTCCCCGACCTCAAGCTGGTCACCATCGAGAACGGGGCGATGTGGGTTCCCGATCTCCTGCGCAACCTGCAGGCCGGCTACGGCAAGATGCCGTTCGGGTTCACCCGTCACCCGGTCGAGGCCTTCAAGGAGAACGTGTGGGTGTCGCCGTTCTTCGAGGACGACATGGACCTTCTGAAGGACACGATCGGGATCGAACGACTTCTGTTCGGCTCCGACTTCCCCCACGCCGAGGGGCTCCCCGAGCCGACGGACTACATCAAGGACATTGCGAACTTCTCCGAGTCGGAGACGCGACAAGTGATGCGCGACAACGCCTACGACCTCCTTGCGTCGTCGGCTCGCTGAGCAATGCACCCCGGCGCCCACGACCCCGAGCGCGCGGCTGTCGTCATGGCCGACTCGGGCGAGACAGTCAGCTACGGCCAACTCGACCAGCGATCCGCCCAGTTGGCTCGCCACTGGCACCAAGCCGGCCTCCGCCGCGGTGATCACATCGCGATCCTCCTCGAGAACCACCCCCGCTATTTCGAGATCGTGTGGGCCGCGCTGCGCAGCGGGCTCTACTACACCCCGATCAATCGCCACCTCACCACGAGCGAGCTCACCTACGTGGTCGAGAACTGCGGGGCCCGCAGCGTGGTCACCTCGCTGGCCCGGGCAGATCAAGTCGCCGGACTGGCCGATTCCGTAGAAGTGCCCCTCATGATGGACGGGACCGTCGACGGGTGGGCTGTCTACGAAGACGCACTCGATGCCCAACCGCCGACGCCGCTCGACGACCAGCCCTGCGGCCACGGCATGTTCTACTCGTCCGGCACCACGGGGCGCCCGAAGGGAATCCTCTTCCCTCTGCCCGAACGCCAGGTGACCGACGACGATCCGATGGTCATGACCGGCGGACCTCTCGGGCTGGCCGATGGCTGCGTCTACCTCCTTCCTGCGCCGCTGTACCACACGTCGCCGGTGGTCACGGGTGCGCTCTGCCATCGCTACGGGGGCACCGTTGTGGTGATGGAGCGGTGGGATGCGGCCGCGTGTCTCGCCGCGATCGAGCGCTACCAGGTCGACGTCGCCCAGTTCGTGCCCACCATGTTCGTCCGTCTCCTGAAACTCCCGGATGCAACCAGGCTCGGGCATGATCTGTCGTCGCTTCGAGTGGTGACCCACGCCGCGGCTCCGTGCCCGGTCGATGTGAAGCAGAAGATGATCGAATGGTGGGGGCCGATCATCCTCGAGTTCTACGCAGGTTCGGAAAACGTCGGGTCGACGATGATCACATCGGAGGAGTGGCTGGCTCACCCCGGCTCCGTCGGACTCCCCCGTTTCTGCACAACCCACATCTGCGACGAAGAGTTCAACCCGCTCCCTGTCGGAGAGATCGGCAACGTCTGGTTCGACACCCCCGGCGCGTCGATGCAGTACCACGACGACCCAGAGAAGACCGCCGAGAACCGCAGCCCCCAGGGCTGGTACACGATGGGCGACGTGGGCCGACTGGACGACGACGGCTACCTCTATCTCACCGACCGCAAGACATTCATGATCATTTCCGGCGGGGTCAACATCTATCCCCAGGAGTCGGAGAACGTCCTGATCGGCCACCCAGCCGTGCTCGACGTGGCGGTCATCGGTGTGCCCAACGACGACTTGGGCGAAGAAGCCAAGGCTGTCGTCCAACTCGTGGACCCAGCGGCCGCCAACGACGAGCTCGCCACCGAGCTCTTGGCCCATTGCCAGGCCGATCTGGCCCGCTACAAATGCCCACGATCAATCGACTTCGTCGAGCAACTCCCTCGGGAGGACTCCGGCAAGCTCTACAAGCGCCGTCTGCGCGACCAGTACTGGGGCGACAGGGAGAGCCGAATCGTCTGACGACGACGTATCACATGCCCTGGCCGTCGTAGGGCGAGCCGACCAGCGCGATCGGCGCTGAGCTCCAGGCATCGAGCAGACCGACCGACAGGTCGTCGCAGCCGTGCTTCAGCGGAGCCTGGTCGTCGAGGATTGACGCGGTGACGAGAGCGGCTGCGTCGGCAGCCGGAGTGGTCATGTGGTCAACCGCCTTGCGGCCCGCGTATGACGCCTCCGCCATCTCGCGGTATCCGTCGTAGGCCGCGGCCTCCGGCATGCGATCTGATCCGGCCAACATGTCGGTGTCGATCGGTCCCGGCATGATCTCGATCACCCGGATGCCGAAGGGCGCCACCTCACAGCGCAACGACTCGCCGAACGCCGACACCGCTGCCTTGCTGGCTCGGTAGACCGAATAGAACGGGATCGCCGCGAGGATCGACGACGACGTGATGTTGCACACCACACCCCCGCCACCGGCCCGCATCACGGGGATCGCCCGCCCGGTCAACTCGACCAAGCCGAAGAGGTTGGTCTCGAAGACGGCCCGCCAGTCGGCGAGGTCGACGTGTTCTACCGGCAGGTACTCACGCTCGATGCCCGCGTTGTTGACCAACACTCGCAACCCGTCGGGCACGACGAAGGTGTCCGGGTCGTTCATGTCGATGCGCTGCACGGAGATCGACCCGCCGCCGTCTCCCACCTGAGCGGCCAGATCGGCACCATCGGCCGGGTTGCGCATCGCTGCGATCACATCGAATCCTGCGTTGGCGAGGTCGAGCGCGATCGCCCTCCCGATCCCGCGACTCGCACCGGTCACCCATGCCACTCCGCTCGCGTCCATCCGCTGACACTACGCTTCGCTCAGCCGGCAGGTCAGGGGAACCATGCAGCGCCACGAGTTCAGCTTTGAGATCAATGCCACACCCGACGAGGTATGGCAGGTCTTCCACGGCCCCAAGCCGAAGGTGATGGAGCACGGCGAAGTACGCATCGAGGTGCTCCATCCCGGCGCCGACGGCGGCAACGGCCTCGTGCGTCATTGTCACTTTCGTGTACCGAAGTACCTGCTCTCGGGAGGCCGAGCCAAGAGCTGGGAATGGCTCACGGAGCTCGACGCACCGCATCGCTGGCGCTACGACGCGATCGGAAAACCCCTCTGGTCAGAGGCCACCGGTATCACCGAGCTCGAGGATCTCGGCGATGGGCGCACTCGGGTCCACTTCGCCGAGACCTACCACGTGTTCAATCCGGTGATGCGTCGACTTCTCGAGCGTCGGGTGCACGACTTCATCTCCAAGGACAACGATGTCCTCATGAAGCAAGGTGTCGAGGCGGGGCTGAAGGCCCTACGCCGGCGCTCCGCGCGCTAGTTCAGCTCTGCGGATAGGCGGTCACTTCGAGTCGGCGCCCGTCCGGATCGGTGAAGGGAACTGTGAACGCCACACCGGCGGTATCGAGGATCTCGCCGTCGGTCGCGCCGAGGGCCACCAGCCGATCGCGGATCACCTCCAACGAAGCGATATCGGCGGCGAACAACGAGATGTGGTCGATCGGTGCACCGTCGCGGATCAGATCGCCGGGAACCGCCGCGAGCGGCGCCTCGACCACCGGCCCCGGTCCGGCACTGACAACCTGCACAAACGATCCGTTGGGCATGAACAGCAGCACGCTTCGCGCGTCATCTGAGGAGAAGTCGGTCGACTCCAGCCCGAACGCGTCGCAGTAGAAGCGCACGGTGGCATCGACATCTGCGGCCGCCAACGCCACATGGTTGATTCCTGACAACAGCGATTCGCTCACAAGGACTCCTTCAGTGCCGGCTGGAGTTCGTCGACCAGCAGCTCCATCTGGCGCTCCACGAGGGACTCGGGCATGCCCCCGATCGATCCCCAGAGATAGAGGTGCTCGATCGGCAGCTCGGCATCGATCGAGCGGATGCGCTCGGCAGCATCGTCGACCGTGAGGATCTGCAGCGGTGCGATCACTCCCGAGCCACGACCCTCTCGGACCTCGTCCTCGGTCAGAATCCGCGGCGTGTGGCCGGAACCCTTCGCGGCGTTCTGTCGGTAGCTGTTCAACTGGTGGGTGCGGTGGGGCAGAATCTCTTCGAACATCTGCTCCGGGTCGTCGGCCAACACGAAGTCGACCACGCCGCCCATGCGTGCGACTGAAGCTGGGTGCCCCGCCTCGGCGAGAGCGTCGCGATAGATCGGCCAGCTGTCGGCATTCCACG
>CALKOE010000153.1 GCA_938091985.1 uncultured Acidimicrobiales bacterium
ATCATCGGCACCGGGTGGCTCGACTCTCCCGAGGCTTGGGAGCAGGAGATCACTCAACACTGCGTCGGTATCTTCGAGGCCGCGAATCCCGACATCACGGTGGTCCCGGCGGACCTCGTCGGGGACGACGAACCGGACTACAGCACATCGATCGCCCCGCTCTGCAACCAGTTCCGGATCTTCGAGATGGCGGCGCACAACGCGGGGCCCGTGCTGACCCAGGAGACATTCACCAACGGTGCGGCTGAGATCGGGCCGATCGAGCTTGTCGGCTCGGGCGAGGGTTTCCTCGGCCCCGGGGTCTTCGATGCAGCGAGCAGTCTTCGACTCGTCGAGTTCGACGTCGACGACCTGCCCGACGGCGGCCAGAAGCCTTACGGGCCCTTGGTCAACCTCGCCGACCTCGGCATTGACTGACCGGTCCACTCGGTAGCTTTCGATCATGCGGTTCGTCTCCTACATGTCGCCGGGGTTTCCCGAGTCGCTGTTCGAGTTGCTCGCCCACGAGATGGGCGCCGAGCTGCACTTCGAAACCGAGACGTCGGGCCCGCCCGCCAACGACGACCCGTTCCGAGATCATCGATTCGACCTCGGCTGGATCTGCTCCACGTCGTTCGTCGATCTCGCCCTTCGAGACCATGCGCCCTCGGTGCAGCTCGCGGGCGTGGCCTGGGTGCCCGACGATCCCGACTCGGGTGGGCGGCCCGTCTACTTCGGCGATCTCGTGGTGTCCCCCGGGTCCGCTGCAACGAGCCTCACTGACCTCGAGGGCCTTCGGATCGGGTGCAACGATGTCGTCAGCCTGAGCGGCCACTACGCATTGCGCATCGCGATCGACGACCTCGGCCGCGACGAAGACTTCGCAGAACTCGTCTTCACCGGCGGACACCACAAGTCGCTCGACGCACTGCTCGCCGGCGAGGTCGATGCGTGCGTGGTCGACTCCGTCGTTCGAATCGGCCGAGGGCGCAACGACCCCGCCGTATCCGAACTCAAGGTGATCGAGCGCCTCGGTCCGTGGCCGGTTCAACCCCTGGTCGCTCGCCGCGACCTCGAGCCCCAACTCGTCGCCGAGGTCCGGCGAGCTCTGCTTGCGGCAAACGAAAACCCCGAGATCGTGGCCGCGCTGCACGACGCGGCATTGACCCGCCTCGTACCCGTCGATCACACCCACTACGTGCCGGTCCGCGAGGCGCTCGAGCGCAGTGGGCTCGAGTTTCACTGACCAAACCCGCCGCCGTCCTGGATCGCGCTTTACGGATTGTAAACCCCTGAGTCGGGGTCTATGATCTCGCAGCTTTGCCAAGTGCCGGCACCGGGTTCGGGAGGGGACAGACATGCAGCGAATCGTCGGCGCGATCGTGCCGCTCCTTGCCGCTGTCGCTGCCTTCTTCTGTGCCGCGATCATCCTCCTCTTCCTCGGGGCGAGCCCGTGGGAGGGATTCACCTCACTGGTCGATGGCGCGTTCGGCGATGTCAACAGCCTCTCGCAAACCGCAGTGCGCGCCACTCCCCTCCTGCTGGTCGGCGCGGGAATCTCGATCTCGTTTCGTGCGAGCGTCATCAACATCGGCGGCGAAGGTCAGATCGTCGCTGGTGCACTGCTGTCGACAATCGTTGCGCTGAACCTTCCCGATGTCCCCCGCCCCCTGCTGATCCCGCTCGTGATGTTGGCCGGGATCGTCGGCGGTGGATTCTGGGGCGCAATCCCGGGCGTGCTGAAGGCCTACGCCTCGGTCAACGAGATCCTGAGCACGATCATGCTCAACATCGTGGCGGTCCAGTTCCTGAACTTCATGCTGCGTAGTCCGTTGATCGACCCGAAAGAGGTCGAGGCCGGCACGCGGATTCCTCAGACCGAGCGCCTGTCCGACAATGCCGCGCTGCCCACGCTCATCGACGGGACCCGCCTTCACCTCGGCGTTCCGATCGCCATTGCGGCGGCCATCGTCGCCTATGTGATTCTGTGGCGCACTCCGCTCGGCTTCCGCCTCCGAGCGGTCGGTCACAGTCCTGACGCGGCGAAGGCCGCCGGCATCCCGGTGAAACGCAGCATCGTCGCGGCCCTGGCGATGAGCGGTGCAATGTGTGGACTCGCGGGCGCCATTCTCGTGTTCGGCAGCGAAGGACAGCGCCTGATCACCGATGGCACGTCTGCCGGATTCACCGGATCAGCGGGATTCAACGGCATCGTTGCCGCCCTCTTCGGCGGCCTCCACCCGCTGTGGACGATCCCGTCGTCGTTCCTGTTCGGCGGTCTCCTCACCGGCGCGACGGAACTCCAGCGATCTCTCCAGGTGCCTGCCGCTATGGCCGTTGCCCTCAACGGCATCGTGGTGATCTTCGTGGTGAGCAGCGCTCGGGTCCGTGAGCGACTCAATGACGGCCTCGCCGCCCGCAAGGAATTCGACGGCACGACCGGGCCCGACACACCGCCCTCTGCCACACCGCCCCCCACGACACCGCCCGTTGACGGCGGACCGGAGGGGGCGACGACATGAGCGACTTCTTCACCGTCTCGGTCATCGTGGCCACGATCGCCTCGGGCATCCGACTCGCGACGCCCTACCTGTTCGCGGCGCTCGGCGAGACCGTCGGTCAGCGCAGCGGCGTGTTGAACCTCGGCGTCGACGGCGTGATGCTGCTCGGCGCGTTCTTCGCCCATTGGACCGCGCTGGAAACCGGCAACCTGTGGCTCGCTGTGCTCGCCGGCATGTTCACCGGTCTCGTGATGGGTGTCATCTACGCGGTGATCACCCTCTACTTCAAGGCCCAGCAAGGCATCAGCGGCATCGGCATCTTCCTCTTCGGCCTCGGGTTCTCCGACCTCATGTTCGAAGTGAAGATCGGCAGCCCCAAGTTCACAAAGCAGCTGCCCGACATCGAGATCCCTCTCCTGGTCGATCTTCCCAAGGTCGGCGAGCTCTTCTCCCAATCGCTCCTCACCTGGGGGGCGTTCGCCATGGTCCCGACGATCGCGATCCTTCTCCGGCGCACGACCTTCGGGATGAACGTGCGAGCCGTGGGTGAGAACCCGCAGGCCGCCGACAGCCTCGGCGTGTCGGTCAACCGGGTGCGCATCAAGACGATCCTCATCGGCAACACAATGGCCGGCATCGCCGGTGCCGCACTCGTGCTCGAGGCCAAGGTCTTTCAGCCCAACCTCACCCAAGGACTCGGCTTCATCGCGGTGGCCTTGGTCTACTTCGGTGCCTGGCGCCCGCTGTATGTCATGGCCGGAGCGCTGCTCTACGGTCTCGTGCAGGCCACCGTCATTCGGTGGAAGGTGCTCCAGATCATCGACCGAGATCTTTCCGACATCGCGGCCATGGCCCCTGCGGTCCTGACTGTTGTCGCACTGATCGTTCTCGCCGGACGGATTCAAGCGCCGAGTGCGCTCACGAAACCGTTCGAACGGCATTAGCCGGCGAGTACGCAACCCGCGGACACATGTGCCGCAACACACCCCCAGGAGGGAACCAAATGTCCAAGAAAACCCCGAAGCTGTGGCGATTGCTCGCCATCCTGCTCGCTCTGGTGCTCGTCGCCGCAGCCTGCGGCGATGACGACGATGACGACGCCACCACTGACGACGACACCGGTGCGCAGAACGACGACGCCACCACTGACGACGACATGACCGACGACGACATGACCGGCAGCCACAGCGACTTCACCGTCGCCATCGTGGCGCCGAGCGCGGTCGACGACGTTGCGTTCACCCAGTCGATGATCGACGCCGTCGCTGCCCTCGGCATCGAGCCGCAGGTCACCCCGGGCACCTTTGTCATCGAAGAGGCGGCCGCTGCACTCCGCGGCTACGCCGAAGACGGCATCGACGTGATCATCGCTCACGGCACCCAGTACGGAGGCTCGCTCGAGGAGATCGCACCCGACTTCCCCGAGACGACCTTCATCTGGGGCACCGCAACCGACACCAAGGGCCTGCCCAACGTGTTCGCCTACTCGCCTGCTGCCGACGAAGGTGGCTACGTGAACGGCGTCGTCGCCGGTGCGCTGACCGAATCGGGCACCATCGGTGTCGTCGGACCGGTCGAGGCGGGCGACGCTGTCGCCTACATCAACGGCTTCGAGGCCGGTGCACTGGCCAACGGCGCCACCGAGGTCAGCATCGTCTACACCGGTTCGTTCGGTGACGTTGCCCTCGCTGCGGAGACCGCCACTGCCCACATCGCCAACGGCGCTGACATCCTCACCGGTTCGGCCCAGATGGTCGTCGGTGCGGTCGGTGTTGCCTCGGGCGAAGGCGTGCCGTGGTTCGGCACCCAGGCCAACCAGACGGCCCTCGACCCGAACATCGTCGTGGCCTCGCAGGTGTACCACTGGGAAGTCGTGCTCGACGACATGCTGGCGCTGCGTGCAAACGGCACGCTCGGCGGCGAGGTCTTCGAACTCACCCTCGAAAACGGTGGCTTGGTCATCGAATTCAACGATGACTTCGGCCTCGATGCCGACATCCGCGCGGCCGCCGATGCGGCGATCGCCGGAATCATCGACGGCTCGGTTTCGACCGGCGCCTGACACCCTGCAGTGACTCGTGGGGTCGAG
>CALKOE010000154.1 GCA_938091985.1 uncultured Acidimicrobiales bacterium
GGCGAGGGCTCGCTCGCCGAGTTCGCCTGACGCGACCGTGACGCCTGCCGATTCCTCGAGCCCTTCGATCAGCGCCTGTGTGGCGGCTGGATAGGGGCCCGGGGGGATGTAGTGGGGGACCTGGGCCCACAGCGTGAGCGCTTCGATTCCGGCAGCGTCGAGCGCCTGTTCGAGCACGGCAGCCATGCCGGCCGGAACGTCGAGCGTCGCCTGCTGCTCATTGCTGCGAGCGAGGTCGACAGTCGGCGAGGTGATGGTGAGGCGCGACGGGCGCGTGTGGGGGACAGCCGCCGGGTAGGCCCCCATGGCGACGGCGCGTCGCACGCCGAACCGGTCGGCCAGGTCGACAACCGCGGTCGTGAAGGCCCGCCAATTGTGGTCGGGCTCGGCCCCGGAGAGGATCAACACATCTCGATCATTGGCATCGCGGCCGGCCGAGATGTCGATCTTTGGCCAGTCGATGCCGGTGCTCACGCCGTCGATGATGTGCATCGTGGGGCGCCGCGCCCGGTGGTCGAGCAGCCATTCCGTGTCGAACTCGACGAGCGGGTCGGCGCCGGAGACCTCGCCGAGGTGGCGAGCGGCTGCGCCAGCGGAGACGCCGGCATCGATCCAGCCGTCGAAATGGACGATGAGCACGGGATCGATGAGATCCGGTGTGCGCAGGATCGTGTAGAGATCCGTCGGGTCGATCGACTTGGTCATTGGGTGCGCAGACTCATTCGGCGAGCATCTGACCACGTGTTGGTGGCCCCCGTCGACCTGGCGACGGGAATCGATTGGTGGTCCGCTACGTTGCAACACACGATGGCTGATGTAACTGACGCAACGTTTGAAGCAGAGGTGGTGGAGCGGTCGAAGACCGTCCCCGTCGTGGTCGACCTGTGGGCTGAGTGGTGTGGGCCCTGCAAGCAGCTCGGACCCATCCTCGAAAAGGTGATCGCGGCCACGAATGGCCAGGTCGAGTTGGCGAAGATCGATGTCGATGCCAACCCCGCTGTGGGGCAGGCCTTCAAGGTCCAATCGATTCCCGCGGTCTACGCCATGAAAGACGGCCAGATCGTCGATGGCTTCACAGGTGCGCAGGGCGAGGCCCAGGTGCAGGAGTTCGTTGATCGCCTCCTTCCGTCGGCCGAGGTTTCCGAGATCGACCAGCTGATCGCAGCCGGCGACGAGGCATCCCTCGTCAAAGCACTCGAGATTCAGGCCGATCATCCTGAAGCCGTGGTGGCGTTGGCTGAGCTCCTTGTCGACCAAGGCGAGCAGGAGACCGGCTTGAAGCTGCTCGAGCGCATCCCTGAGTCGCCCGAGACGCGCCGTATCACTGCGCTTGCTCGCACCGGAGGCGTCGGCGACGATGTCGACGCCACGCTCGCCGAGCTGCTCACATCGGTAAAGGCCGATGAAGAGGCGCGGCAGAAGTTCGTTGATCTCCTCGAAGTGCTCGGAGGCGAAGATCCGCGCACTGCGGAGTGGCGCCGAAAGCTGAGCGCCGCGCTCTTCTAGACCGCTCGCGTCGGCTGTCTCAGGCCGCCGCTAGCGTCGACGTGTCGTCAACTTCCCCCATGAACCTCGCAGAGAGGTGTGGCAGTGGACGTACGACGACGAGCGTCGCAATTCATGGAGTCGATCGCGGACCGGCTCGGGATCAGCCCGTGGGGGGTGCTCGTCGGGTCTGCCGCGGTCCTGGCTGCGGGCCTCGCCGGGTGGTGGGCGTTCGCGGCCCCCGCCCCGCCACCCGCAGAGCAGGTGCTCCCGAGGGTTGACGCGGCCGGGCCGGTCGTGACGGCGAACACGACGCCCGACTCGTTGACCACGATCGTTGTGCACGTCGACGGTGCGGTGCGACGCCCGGGAGTCCACGAGCTGGCGGCGGGCTCACGGGTGATCGATGCGATCGAGGCCGCGGCAGGGTTGTCGGCCGAAGCCGACCGGCAACGCCTCAACCTCGCGGCGCCGGTTGCCGACGGCCAGCGGGTCTGGGTGCCGGCACTCGGAGAAGACGAACCCACCGTCGTGCCGCTGGAGGGCGGACCGGTTGGTGGCGAACAGGGGAGCGGTGGTGGCCCGGTCAACCTGAACACCGCCGACTCGGCCGCACTCGAGACCTTGCCCGGAATCGGTCCGAGCATCGCCGGAGCGATCCTTCGCCATCGCGACCAGGAGGGTGCGTTCGAGCGGGTCGAGGACCTTCTGGAGGTCGCGGGCATCGGGCCGTCACGACTCGCTCAACTCGAGCCGCTGGTCACGGTATGAGGGGGCAGGGGGTGAGGGCGCACGGGGTGGCGGTCGCGGCGGTGGCCGGGGCGTGGGTTGCTCCCGCAGTCGCGGTGTGGACTGTGCCGGCCGTCGGACTTGTGTGGTTCGGATTGCGGCGGAGCCGGGCGGCGTTCGGCGCGCTGATGGCGGCGGTGTTCGTGCTCACAGCGGCCTCCGCGACCCACGCACACAGCGGACTCGACTTTCCCGATGCCGGACCGTTCGATGGTTGGGTCACCCTGGTCGACGACCCTCGAGCGAGCGGACCGGTGGGCGTGAGAGTCACCGTTCGTTCTGGGCGTCAGCGCCTCGTGGTTTCAGGCCATGGCGCCGTGGCCGGCCGTATCGACGACGCGCTGGCGGGCGAACGGATTCATCTGGTGGGCACGATCAGACCGGTCTCTCGCGGTGACGACCGTTCGATCCACCGACACGTGGTCGGTCGTGTCACCGTCGAGGACGTGGTGGCTTTCGCCGACGGCGCGCCAGTGGCTGCGGCAGCCAATGCCGTACGTCGCACCCTCGAGGGTGGGGCGGGTTCGCTCAGTCGAGACGACCGGGCGTTGTTCCTGGGGATGGTGATCGGCGACGACCGCGATCAGGGTCCGGTCACGGCCGACGACTTTCGCGCCGCTGGGCTCGGCCATGTGCTTGTGGTGTCCGGACAGAACGTGGCGTTCGTGCTGGCCGTGGCAATGCCGCTCGCCGGCCGGTTTCGGCCGGCCGGTCGGGCCGCGGTTCTGTTGACGGTGCTCGGCCTGTTCGCGGTGATGACGAGATTCGAGCCGTCGGTGTTGCGGGCAACTGCAATGGCCGGTCTCGGAATCGGATCGAGCGCGCTCGGCCGGCCGTCCGACGGCCGAACCGGTCTCTCGCTGGCCGTGGCCGGCTTGCTCGTGATCGATCCGTTCCTGGTCCACATCGTGGCGTTTCGGCTCTCGGCGGCCGCCACTGCCGGAATCGTCTGGCTCGGCCCTGGTCTGGCCGACCGCCTGCCACTGCCGTCGTGGCTCGCAGTGCCCGTGAGCACCACTGTGGCCGCGCAGCTGGCGGTGTCGCCCGTGCTCGTCGCGATCTTCGGGCCGATTCCGCTGGCGTCGTTGCCGGCCAATCTGCTGGCCGGACCAGCCAGCGGTGCGGTGATGATCTGGGGTTGCACAGGAGGCGTCCTCGCGGGGGTCGCGGGTGACCCGCTCGCCACGGTGTTGCACTGGCCGACGCGTGCGCTGCTGTGGTGGGTGGGCGAGGTCGCGGAGTTGTCCGCCGCAGCGCCCACCGCGACATTGGGTGGCTGGGCCCTCGCCGGTATCGCGGGAGCGGTGATCGCGGCCCTGCGCCTTCGCTCAAAGGGAATCGGCATTGCATCGGCCCTGTTCAGCGGGGTTGTGTGCGCGCTGGCGTTGCTGGTTGCGCCAGAGGTTCCCGACGGGGTCCGGTTCCTTGGCGACGGCGTGACTCTTGTCAGCCAAGGAGATCAATCGGTGGTGATTCTCGATGACCCGGGCCGGGCCCGTGATGTGCTCGAGCGCCTGCGGATGGCCGGAGCGCGCCAGCTTGTGCTCATCGTCGCGCTCGATGGCGACCGGGCCGATGCCGACGCGGTCTTGGCGCTGCATGACCGGTTCGGTTCGATTCCCACCGCCGCGCCACCGCTGCATCGGGTGCCGGGTGCGCGCACCGTGCGGCCTGGGCGATTGATACGCGCCGGGTCCATCGAGGTCGAGGTTCTCGAGGTCGAGCCGCGTATCGAGTTCATCGCGAGCTTCGCGTGAGCAACGGGCCGCTATGGTCGGCGACGATGTTTCTGGCGCTGGGCGACACCCGTTTCGACATCACCACGCGGGCACTGGTCATGGGCATTCTCAACCGCACGCCCGACTCGTTCTTCGATGGTGGGCAGTACTGGGACTTCGACGAGTTCCTTCGCAAGGCCGAGCGCCTTGTCGACGAGGGCGCCGACTTCCTCGATGTCGGTGGAGTGAAGGCCGGTCCCGGGCCCGAGGTCACACCATCGGAAGAGATGGAGCGGGTGGTGCCGGCCATCGAGGCGTTGCGGGCGCGGTTTGATCTGCCGCTCTCCGTCGACACCTTTCGGGCCTCCGTCCTCGAAGAATCGCTCATGGCCGGAGCATCGGTGGGCAACGACATCTCTGGGTTCTCTGATCCCGCGTATCTCCCCACCGCCGCGGCGCACGGCGCGTCGGTCGTGACGACGCAGGTGCGCATCGGCCCTCGAATTCCGGATCCCGAGCCGATCTACGCCGACGTGCGTCGCGACGTGGTCGCCTT
>CALKOE010000155.1 GCA_938091985.1 uncultured Acidimicrobiales bacterium
AACCCCCGCCACCGCCGGTTGCCGCGGTGCCGCCGCTTCCGAGCACGCCAGCTTCCGCGCCGGAGCCAGTGGAGACGCCTTCGGCTTCTCCGTTGTTGTCGCTTCGCCCCGAATCTCCTCGAGAGGTTGTAGGCCTCGCCGAGGAGCACCTCGGGGTCGACAAGAACACTGTGGTCACCCGGGCCAATGAGTTGCTCGGTCCGGCCGACGGCTCACGCACGCCCGACGAGCTTGCCCGCTTGTGGCATTCGTTGGTCGAGGAGTTCGATTCGTTGGCGATGCCGCCGGCGCCTCCCATCGCGGCGGTGCCTGATCTGCCGCCCGAGCCCGAGCCGGCCCCGTTCATCGACGAACCGCCGCCGCCGACCGACGACATGGCGCCGCCGGATGACATGGCACCGCCCCACGACCCAGCGCCGGCGGGCGATGCGACGCCGCCTGCGCCCGAGGCCTCCAATGACGAGGCCGGCGGGATGGCGCCCGAAGACATCGACCTCGACGACCTCGTCGACGCGCCTGCCCACACCGAACAGATCATCGAAAAGGTGACCGAGGCTTTCCCCGGCGCCGAACTCCATATCCCTGAGGAGCCAGCGGAATGACCGATACACCAGACGACAACCCCCTCGGCGGCGGCATGCCTGACCTGGGCGGGCTGCTCGAATCCGCCCAGCAGATGATGGCCAGCGCGCAGGCGGCCGCATCCCAGATCGTGGAGGGCGTTGCCGGAGGCGGTCTCGTGAAGGTGCAGGTCGACGGCCACTTCGACTTCCACTCGATCTCGATCGACCCGTCTGCGGTCGACCCCGACGACATCCAGTTGCTCGAAGATCTCGTACTGGCCGCCCTGCGCGATGCTTCGACCCAACTGCAGTCCGGCCAGCAGGGCGCGATGGGCGGAATCGATCTCGGCGGGCTCGATCTCGGTGGGCTGGGCGGGATGCTCGGCGGCGGGGATCAGTGAGCTACTCGGCCACCGTTCAGGAACTGATCGACCAGCTGGGGAGGCTTCCGGGCATCGGCCCGAAGTCGGCGCAGCGAGTGGCCTTCTATCTCCTCAAGGCTCCGGCAGAGGAAGCGAATCGTCTCGCCCGAGCGATCGTCGATGCGAAGGAGCGCGTGTCGTTCTGTGAACGTTGCTTCAACCTCTCGGAGGGCGGTGACGAGTGCGCGATCTGTCGCGATCCACGCCGTGAGCCGCGCATGGTGTGTGTGGTCGAAGACAGCCAAGACATCGTGGCGATCGAGCGGACCCAGGAATTCCGGGGTCGCTATCACGTGCTCCAGGGGGCCTTCAGCCCGATCGACGGTGTCGGTGTCGAGCAGCTCCGTGTGAAGGAGTTGATGACCCGCGTGGGCGAGGAAGACATCGAGGAGGTCATCGTCGCCACGAATCCCAACCTCGAGGGCGAGGCGACGGCATCGCTTCTCGTGAAGTATCTGAAGCCGATGGGCGTGAAGGTGACAAGGATCGCGAGCGGGCTTCCCGTTGGCGGCGATCTCGAATATGCCGATGAGCTCACCCTTGGCCGTGCCCTCGAAGGCCGCCAGGTGCTCGACGCCGGGACCGCCCCCGGGGCCTGACGCCTGACGGAAAAATGATCGAGGCGCCGTCTCGTGCCTGCCGGGCGCGGGCGGTATGGATTGACCGGCAGATCCGAGACGACGCCTCGATTTCCGCGGGATCAGGGGGGAGGATGGGTTGGCATCCAATTCCTGTTTCCGTGTTGCGGTTACTTTACGATATTGACATCAAGATGACAAGCATTTTCTCAACATTTCTTTTCGTCATCCACGACATGCATCCGACGTATTGGCGCGCAGGCTGACGCCGGGGCTCCGGATCATGAGACTGGCGTCTGTCTCAGGCTGATTTGCGCTGCTCGGCGATTTCGTCGCTGGCGTCGTCGGCCCACGGAACATCGCTGTTCGGGTCCTCCACAGTGAGCGCCAGTTCGGCGCTCTGGCTGACACCGACACGCGAGACCGATGCCTGGATGTCGGTCATGGCGGCTTGGAGCCGGTCGTGGACGTCGCGCTCAGCGGCGAGCAGGCGGTCGAGGCGCTGTTGCGCTTCGTTGATCACCTGGGTCGAACGGTCGCGGGCGTTCTTCTCGGCGGTCGCGAGGATCTCTTCGACCTGGGTGCTGGCTGCTTCGACGAGCTCGGCGGAGGCCTTCTCGCCCTCGGCGATTCGCTTCGCAGCGACCGCTGCCGCGTCGTCGGCGATTCGTGTGGCGTCGGCTTCTGCCGCGCCGCGGATCGCGTCGCCGTCCTTGGTCGCCGGGGCGACGAGTTCTTCGCCGGACTTGACCGCCTGTTCGAGCACGGCGCCGACCGATTCGGAGACGCTCTTCACGCCCCCGCGTTCGAGCGCCCGCATCCGTTCGGCTGCCTTGCGCAGCAGCTCTCGCACCGCGTCGGGTTCGAACCCTCCGTCGGTGCTGTCGAACTCGGCACGTTCGAGGTCCTCAGGCGTTACATCCACACTGCGAGTCTGCCACCACCCGCTGCGTCGGTGGTGGCAGAGGACCACGGAACGTGATTGTGGTGGTCCGCTCCGTTGGCCGCGCCGCGCTGTGAGGCCATACGATCGCGCGATGCAGCTCACCGAAATCGACCACATCGCCATCGCCGTCCGTGATCTCGAAGCCGCGATCGCGTACTACGGGGAAGCCTTCGGCGCTGAGGTGCACCACCGCGAGATCGTCGATTCCGATGGTGTCGAGGAGGCGCTCATCAAGGTCGCCGACAGCTACATCCAGTTGACGGCCGCAACCACCGACGAGTCGCCGATCGCCAAGTACCTCGAGAAGCGCGGCGAGGGCCTGCACCACGTCGGGTACCGCGTCGACGACTGCGCCGCCGCCCTGGCCCAGATGGTCGCAGCCGGCGCGACCCCGATCGACAAGGCGCCCCGACCCGGTTCCCGCGGCACCACCGTCGCCTTCGTGCACCCCAAGGGCAGCTTCGGCACCCTCATCGAACTCGTCCAGGAGTAGCCATACCTTCTGGGGCCAGACACCCGTACTTTCTCAGATGGTGATGACGCCGGTGGGGGTCAAGATGGTGGCGGCGAGAGCGATCTCACCGCGGGCGACCTCGACGGGAACCGCATGTTCGGCCAGCCGGCTGGCGATCGCCGGGTCGGGATGCGACAGGTCGAGCGACATCAGCTCACAACCGGCCGCCGCCGAGCTGGCCGGGGTGAGCCCGGGCCACTCGATGAGAAACGGCAGCACCCCGTCGCCTTCGTGTGGGGGCATCGTCAATCGCCAGTGAAGGACCTGCCCCTGCGGCGTGGTCCGTTGCATGGCGAACGCGTCGCCGGGGTCGACACCTCGCGCTCGGGCCCATTCGATCCACAGGTCGAGGTGGGGAACTCCAGCCGCCCAGGTGACGAGGGCGGGTCCGTCGAGATCGTCGATGCCGAACGGTCGCGGCCCGGGCGGCTCACCCTGTGCGGGGTCGGGACCGATCACTTCGAGATAGGTCGAGCCGCCGAGTGCGAGCAACACATTGCGAGAACCCATTCCGTCGTGGCTCCCGCCGACCGTGGGCTCCACACCCCACTCGTCGCGGATCTTCGCCACAGTGCGGTCGAGGTCGGGCGTGGCGTAGACGAGATGATCGATCGTCGCCTCGAGCCGAGCGGCCCGGTTGATCGTCGGGTCCTTCGGCCGGCCTCCGAGATCCACCGCCACCAGTCCTCGGACATCGGCCATCGTGTCGTGGCGCGACAGCTTTGCCTGGCGTCCGTCGGCCAGAAGGAACCGGCCGCGTATGCCCGGCTTGGCTCGAGCCACACGGTCGGGAAACCCGACCGCCAACGCCGCACCGATGTCGCGCCCATCGACCGCGGTCTCGCTGATTCCCTGACGACGGGCCAGATCGTGGGCGCGGTCGCGCACCTGGCGCAGCGCTCGACCGTCGGCATCGGGGTGATGACGATTGCGGTCGAGCACGAGCATGAGTCGCTCTTCGAGGTCAGCCGGCAGGTCGGCGGGGCTCCCTCGCAGCACGTCGCGGTCCTCGAGTAGCGCGGTGAGGAGGCAGGAGAGCCACGGGTGGCGCGACTCCACGACCATGCGAGCGAGACGGGGATGAGCGGGGACACGCGCCATCCAAAGGCCTCGCTCGGTCGGCACGCCGTCGGCATCGAGGGCACCCAGGCGGCGCAGAAGATCGACTCCGTCGGCCCAACTCTGAGCCGGCGGCTGGTCGAGGAAGGGAACGTCGGCAGGGTCGGTGATGCCGCGTTGGGCAAGGTCGAGGATGAGGTCTGACAGCTCGACCTCGGCGATCGCTGGCGGGAGAAAGGCCGGCCGACTCCCGTGTTCGACCTTCGACCAGAGCCGAATCGCGATGCCCGGCCCCGTGCGGCCCGCCCGCCCGGCTCGCTGCTCGGATGAAGCCCGCGAGGTGCTGACGGTGTGAAGCGCGGTCATCCCGGTTCGACTGTCGTGGCGGGGGACTCGGGCAAGGCCGCTGTCGACCACCGAACCGATGCCTTCGACAGTGAGGCTTGTCTCCGCGAGGTCAGTGGCCAGCACCACGCGCCGCATGGCTCGCGGCACCAGCGCAGCGTCTTGCTCGGCGGAGGGCAGCGAGCCATGGAGCGGCATGACTGCGGGGCCGTCGACTCCGAGATGGCTCGACAGTTCGCGCTCGACCCCCCGGATCTCACCAACTCCCGGCAGGAAGACCAGCACGTCGTCGTGACCACGCAGGGCCTCGTCGACGGCGCGCACCACTGCAGGCACGAGCGGGTCTCGGCGTTTTCGGGGCCGCCACTTCACCTCGATCGGGTGGGTCCGCCCTGCCGACGAAATGACCGGTGCCGGTTCGCCGGTGCCGAGCAGCGCAGCCACGGCGTCGCCGTCGATCGTGGCCGACATGACGAGCAGTCGCGCGGCGAGGTCGTGGTGGCGGCGCGAATGCAGCGCGAGCGCGAGTCCGGTGTCGCCCGGCAGTGAGCGTTCGTGGAACTCGTCGAAGATCACGAGGCCGGTGCCATGCAGCGCAGGGTCGTTGACCAAACGGGCGGTGAGCACTCCTTCGGTGACCACTTCGATGCGAGTGGAGGGGCCGATGCGTCGATCGTCGCGTGTGACCCAGCCGACGGTGTCGCCCGGCTCCTCGCCGAGCATGCGGGCCATTCGCCGAGCCGCCGCCCGAGCGGCAACCCGGCGGGGCTCGAGCAGCACGATCTTGTCAGTGCCGAGCCATGGCTCATCGAGCAACCGGAGCGGCACCACGGTGGTCTTGCCCGCGCCGGGCTCCGCTTGGACCACAGCGTGGCCATCGGCCGCGAGCGCGTGTCGCAACTCGTCGATCACGTCTTCGATCGGGAGGTCGGTCAACGGCAGCGGCACGGCTGCATTCTGGCCCGTCGGCGGCGCGGGCGTGCGGGGCGCGAGTGTGCGAGGCTCCGGCCGTGGAGGCCACCCGACCGGGGTGAGGACAACATGCTGGGGAACGACATGGGTGAGCAGCGATGAAGGTTCATCTGGTCGACGGCACCTATGAGCTCTTCCGGTTTCACTATGCGCCTTCGAACAAGGAACCTCGCACCGGCGCACAACGCGGGGTGCTCAACACCGTGCTCGACCTCGTCGCCGGTGGCGCGACCCACATCGGTATCGCGACCGACCAGGTCATCGAGTCGTTTCGCAACGACCTCTACGACGGCTACAAGGACGGCGGCGACATCGATCCGGATCTGTTCGCCCAGTTCCTCGAGGTCGAGGATCTGCTCGAACTCGCGGGGTTCACGGTGTGGCCCCAGGTCACCCACGAGGCTGATGACGGCATGGCCGCAGGCGCAGCCATGACGGCCGCCGATCCTCGCGTGGAGCAGGTCATCATCTGCACGCCAGACAAGGACCTGGCTCAGTGCGTCACCCCCGACGGGCGAGTGGTGCAACTCGACCGTCGACAGCAGATCACCTACGACCGTGCGGGCGTGATCGAGAAGTTCGGCGTGCCACCCGAGTCGATCCCCGACTATCTCGGCGTGGTCGGCGACACCGCCGATGGGTTTCCGGGCCTGCAGGGTTGGGGAGCGAAATCGGCAGCGAAGGTCCTCACTCGATTCGGTCATATCGATCAGGTGCCGTTCGACATCGCCGAGTGGGACGGTGTCGACGTTCGCGGCGCGGCGAAGCTCGCTGCGACGTTGCGCGACCACTTCGAAGACGCCCTGCTGTTTCGCCGGATCGCCACCGTCGATCTCGATGCCCCGGTCAGTGCGTCGGTGGACGACATGGTGTGGAAGGGTCCGAGCGCCGGTTTCGACGAACGTTGCGCCGAGATCGGTGCCGAGCGGGTCGCGAAGCGGGCCCACGAACTCTTCTGGAACTACAAGGGCTGACATGGATCCCGACAAGGCAGTGAACCTCGCGGCGCAGGTCGACCCCGACCTGGCCGACCGCATTCGATTCATCTACGAGATCGATCGCCTGAAGCTGGTGTTGCGGCGCAACCTCCTGGCCGATGCCACGCGCAACGAGAACAGTGCCGAACACTCCTGGCACCTCGCGATGGTCGCAATGGCCATGGCCCCCCATGCGGCTGAACCGGTCGACATCGAGCGGGTGATCCGGATCCTGCTCGTCCACGACATCGTCGAGGTCGATGCGGGCGACGTCGACATCTACGACGTCGAGGGTCGCAAGGCCAAGGAGGCCGAGGAGATCGCGGCGGCCGACCGGATCTTTGCCCTGCTTCCTGAGCCTCAGGCCAGTGAGCTGCGGGCGTTGTGGGATGAGTACGAGGCTCGAGCGACTCCCGAGGCCCGCTTTGCCTACGCGTGTGATCGGCTCCAGCCGCTGCTGCTCAATCTCGCCACTGGTGGCGCGACCTGGCACGCCCGGGGCGTGACCTCGTCGCAGGTGAAGGCCATCAACGGCCCCCTGGCCGAAGGCCTCGCCGGCGTGTGGCCGGTGGCCGAACGCCTCATCGACGAATCGGTCGCCGACGGCTCACTGAATCCCTAGGCCGTCAGGTCACGCTCGGCGACGAGCACGCCGTCGGTATCGGCACAGATCCAATCGCCTGGCTTGATCGTGGCGCCGCAAAACGTCACGTCGACGTCGCGATCTCCGAGCCCACGCTTCTCGGTCTTGCGTGGGTTCGTGCCCAGGGCATGGATGGCGAGATCGGTTTCGGCGAGGATCGCTGTATCGCGCACTGCGCCATAGACGAGCACGCCGGACCAGCCGTTGGCCGCGGCCTTGGCCGCCAGTTGATCGCCCACCACCGCCCGTCGGCGCGAGCCTCCAGCGTCGATCACCAGCACCTTTCCGTGCCCCGGCTCAGCGACGGCTTCGCGCACGAGGGAGTTGTCTTCGAAGAGCTTCAACGTCACCGCGGTGCCGGCCATCTGGTCCCGGCCGCCGAGCGAGCGAAACACGTTGTCGAGCACAGTGACCTCGTGGTCGTGGTCGTCGCAAAGATCGGCGGTGGCCGGAATCGAGATTGGGGTGTCGCTCATGAGCGGCAGTCTGGCAGAGGACCTACGGTCATCGCATGAGCGAAAATCTTCGTCTGTACCAAGCCGCCGTCTACTCGATGAATGCGGTCGTGGTTCGAGTTGATCCGGCTCGCTGGGACGAGCCGTCGAAGTGCGCCGACTGGACCTGCCGAGAGGTGCTCGGCCACTCGATCTGGCACACGCGGTCTCTCTCGGCCGCCGCGGGCAACGGCGATCAGCCCGAGGAGCAGCCCGAGGCAGAGGTGGCCGGCGCCGATCCACTCGCCAGTTGGATCGCGGCTCGTGACGCAGTGCTCGTTGGACTGGATCAGCCCGGCATCATCAATGCCGAAGTGCCCGGACCGTTCGGCGTCATGCGGCTGGATGATCGGCTTCGCATCTCGGCGTCGGACCTCTACACCCACTCGTGGGACATCGGCGCCGCGGTCGGCGTCGACCCTGCGCTGGATCCCGCCGTGGCCGAGGCGATCCTGCCTGGCCTGATGGCGGCCGGTGAGGTTCTCCGCCAGCCTGGGCTGATGGGCAGCGAGATCGAGATCGAGGGCGACGCGTCGGTGATCGACCGCTTCCTGGCCTACTGCGGTCGCGATCCTCGCTAGCGGCAGATGATGGCGTCGTCGCGGTCGAGCAGGTAGCGATCGGCGAAGTCGCCACTGATCACATAGACGAACTCGTCGTCGGCGATATCGCGCCACAAGGCCTCGTCGCTGCGGCGCATGCCGCTGTCGGTTGCGCCCTCCGGTAGGTCGGTGGTCTTGAACGTGCGGTTGCGTGGGTGGCCGTCGACATAGGAGAGAAAGTTCACCGGCACCCCAGCCGGGGCGGGATCGCTCGGCACACACGGCTCCGCGGCGAGGGGGTCGTCATTGCCGCAGGCACCCGCCAAGAGCGCGATCGCAACCGCTCCGACTCGAGTGATCATCCTTGAGCGCCCAAAACCTCGCTGATGCCGATCGGCGCCGCGGTCTCCAGCTGTTCGTATTCACAAGAGGTCGCGTCTCGGTCGGGCCGCCAGCGCACGAAACGAGTCGTTCCTCTGAACCGCCCGTTGAGCACCGCCTCGTACTTCACCTCCGCGACGAGTTCGCAGGTCATCGGCACCCACATTGCCGTGTCTCGCCCCTGACTCCAGCGGTTGGGGCCGCCGGGCATGAGGCCCTCTTGATGGGCTTCGGGGTTCATCCATTCCGACCATGGGTGATCGTTCGGATCTTCGAGGATGAACGGCGCCAGCGTCTCGATCAGTTCGGCCCGCAGGCTGGCCTTGAATGACGACGCGACTCCCATGTGTTGGAGGCGCCCCTCCTCGTCGTGGAGACCGACGAGCATGGAGCCGACACCCTCACCGTCCTTGTGGAGCCGATAACCGGCGACGACCACATCGGCGGTGCGCGTGTGCTTCACCTTGTACTGCGTTCGCTTGTTCGGCATGTAGGTGCCGTCACGGGGTTTGGCGATCAGTCCGTCGAGGCCCGCGCCCTCGAACGAGACGTACCACTCGTGCGCGATCTCGCGATCGAGTGTGGACGGAACCAGGTGAATCGGCGCCTCGAACGATGCGCCCAGCGCTTCGAGGATCTGGCGGCGATCCCGGAACGGCTCGTCGGTCAGATCGGTGTCGTTGACCGCGAGCACATCGAACGCCACGAACTCCGCCGGCGTCTCTTCGGCCAGGCGGTTGACCCGCGACTCGGCCGGGTGGATGCGCTGCTGCAGCGAGTCGAACCCGAGGTGGTCATCGACCGTCACGATGATCTCGCCATCGACGACACAGCGTTCGGGCAGGCTCGCTTTCAGCGGTTCGATCAACTCCGGGAAGTAGCGGGTGAGCGGCTTCTCGTTGCGAGAGCCGAGGTAGACCTCGTCGCCGTCTCGAAACACGATGCAGCGGAAGCCGTCCCACTTCGGCTCGAACGCAAGGTCGCCGATCTCCGGAATGCCGTCGACGGCCTTCGCGAGCATCGGCTTGACCGGCGGCACCACGGGGAGATCCATCCCGGTCAGACTAGAGCCGCCGGCAACCCTGATGCCCGGCCACGATCTGCCGATCGGAGTCTCATGCGGCGGCTACTTCTCACTCTGTCTCTGATCTTCGTGGTCGCGTCCTGCGCCGATGACCCCGATGCCGAGACCACGGGAGCGGTGCCGGCGATCGACGGCACGTCATCGACGACCACATCTGTGATCCCGCCGACGTCGGTCTCCAGTACGACGACGCTGCCGCCACCGTCCTCAACGATCGTGACGCCGACGGTGCCGACGACGACTACTGAGCCGCTGTATTGGCCCACTGAGCTCCGCGCCGGTGCCACGCTCCCGGTTGTCCTCCTTGTGGATGGCCTCGAAGTGATGAGCTATCGCGTGCTCGCCGACGGCTTCGTCGACCGGAGTCGGGTCTACGACAGGAACGTGCCCAAACACCCGGTGACCCACGTCCACCAGTCGGGCGAGGGCTACCTCTTCACTCGGGAGTGGGACGATGCCGCAGAGGACAACACCGTGATCGAGTTCGTCCGCTATCACTTCGATGCCGGGCGCGAGGTGCTCGATGTGGAGTGGATCTTCGATGTTGCGGTGGTGAACGGCATCGAGTCGGTCATCGTTGCTGCACCGAGCCCCGACGGGTTCGGGTTCGGTGGGGTCGAGGCGTGGGCCGTCGACGATCTCCGGCTTGTGGCCCGCCTTGGCCTGGCGGCCGAGGCCGAGTTCGGCGTGACTGACTTTCACTGGAGCGAAGCGGCGGGCATGGGTGTCGCCAGCGCTTGGTCGGACCTGACCGAATGGATCGGCTTTGTGAGCCGCGACGGTGAGTCGATCGAGCTGCCGTCACCAACCGACGATCTCGACTACAACGCGCCTCCGTATGTCACCGCAGCCACGCTTTCGGCTGATGGCTCGATGCTGTACTGGGCAGAGGGCCCTGACTGGGGCTTCGATCCAGCGACCAACGAATCGGGCCCGATCGAGGCCGCATGGGTTCTCCACGGCGCCGATGTGGAGACCGGTGAGACCTCGCTTGTCTGGCCGCTCTCGGAGCCGGTCCTCGATTCCACGGTGCTCGAAGTGCACTCGATCCTCCCGCTCGCTGACTTCATCCTGATCAACCGAACCGCGCTGCGGGGTACGGAATCGGTCGTCCTGGCACCGCTGGTGCTCGATCTCTCGGGCGAAGAGCCGGAGCTCTACGAATTCCCGGCGGTCGGGATCGTCACGGAGTGGGCGGTCTGATCGTCGATTGGTTTGCCCGCGGCCGAGCGGCAGGCGAGGCTGCGGGGCATGAGCGACGACATCCGCCCCTTCACCATCGACGTCCCCGACGCCGCCATCGACGACCTGCGTGATCGCCTGGCCCGCGCTCGCTGGCCCGAGAAGGAGCCGGTGGACGACTGGAGCCAAGGCATTCCGCTCGCCTACACGCAGGAACTCTGCGACTACTGGGCGACCGACTACGACTGGCGCCGATTCGAGACGGCGATCAACTCCTACGACAACTTCCTCACCGAGATCGACGGCGTCGACATCCACTTCATTCACGTGCGCTCGCCGCATGAGAACGCGACGCCGATGGTGCTCACCCACGGGTGGCCCGGCTCTGTTGCGGAGTTCATGGGTGTCATCGATCCGCTTACGAATCCGACCGAACACGGCGGTACCGCCGACGACGCGTTCCACCTCGTGATCCCATCGCTGCCCGGCTACGGCTGGAGCGGCAAGCCCGCCTCGACCGGGTGTGGTGTCGCCTGGATCGCCACCGCGTGGAACACGCTGATGGTTCGCCTCGGCTACGACTCCTATGTGGCGCAAGGCGGCGACTGGGGCGGTGCGGTCACGACCTACATCGGCATGCAGAACCTGGGCAACGCCCGCGCCATCCACACCAACATGCCGGTTGCCGGCCCGACCCCCGAGTCGCTCGCCGACCCGACACCGCAGGAAGCGTCGGCGCTGGAGGCACTCGGCCACTACGACCGCTGGGACTCCGGCTACTCGAAGCAGCAGTCCACCCGGCCTCAGTCGCTCGGCTATGGCCTCGTTGATTCGGCCTCGGGTCAGTGCGCATGGATCGCCGAGAAGATGTGGGCCTGGACCGACAACGACGGTCACCCCGAGTCGGCGCTGTCCAAGGATCAGATGCTCGACAACATCTCGATCTACTGGTTCACCGCATCGGGCGCGTCGTCGGCCCGTCTCTACTGGGAGAGCTTCGCCGACTTCGGCAGCGGCGGTGTGCAGATCCCCACCGGCTGCTCGATCTATCCCAAGGAGATCATCCGATGCTCGCGCCGATGGGCGGAGCAGCGCTACGAGAACATCCAGTACTGGAACGAACTCGACGCGGGTGGGCACTTCGCCGCCTGGGAACAGCCAGCGATCTTCGTCGGAGAAATGCGCTCCGCCTTCGCCGTTCTCTGAACCGCCGGTGTCGCCAGAGCCGCACCCACGGTTCAGAGAACGGTAGGGGCGTGGGTGAGGCCGCGGCGGGCTGCGAGGATTCCTACGGCGATCAACGGGAGTGAGCGCACGAACGACCAGCGGTCGGGGTGGCGCAATCCCCGCGCGATCGTGCGGCGGAGTCGTCGCGTCGTGTAGCCGAGGCCGAGTCGGACCGGGTTGGCGCCATGCTCGGCGCGGATCCGCGCGAGCGCTTCGCCGCGCTGGCGGTGCTTGCGCCACAGCGCGATCACCCCGTCGACGTCTGGCGCATAGATCTCGACCGCGTTCGGTTCGAACCCGACCGTGAACCCCGACCGGAAGAGGCGAGTGTTGACGTCGGTGTCTTCGCCGGCGCGTACGTCGGGAAACCAGTCGGCGCGGTCCAACGCAAAACGGATGTAGCTACACCTCGGTGGTGGCTCGCTCAGCCGACCCCGTGCTCGAGTGGTGGGGCTGGCCACGTGATCCAAGAAGAACGCAGCGCGCCCAGCCCGAGAAGTCGCCCCATCGACGAGCGGGCCGGTGACCAGTGCCCAGCCTCGACGAGGGGCGTCGAGGCGTGCTGCGAGAGATCCGGGTGCGAGCCGCACATGGGAACCCACGAAGACGACGAAGTCGCCGGTCGCC
>CALKOE010000156.1 GCA_938091985.1 uncultured Acidimicrobiales bacterium
AGAGATCGGCCTCGACCTGTGGCTTCGCGCCGAGGAAGCAGAGGTCGCGGTAGGGAATTCGGGCCTCGTCGAGCCATTGGACGGTGTCGATCACTGCCGCCTGGTGGCCGCCGCTGACCGCCAGTCGATGGGTGACGATGCGGATCCACACGCCGGCATCCGAGAGCCGCCAAAGGGTCTCGGCGGCGCCGTCGATCGCGTCGAGGTCGCGATAGATCCGATCCTCGACCACAGCGCGGCGGCGCTCGTCGTCGATGTCGCCGAGCTGCCCACCCCACGGGTCGAGCACGCACACGCCGTCGAGATCGACGCCAAGAACGAAAGACTCGGCCACGGCGGGACCGCTACGACGCGGTGAGGCCGCCGTCGGCGCTGATGATGCTGCCGTGAATGTTGCCGGCTTCGTCGGAGGCCACATGGGCGAAGAGCGACGCGATCTGTTCGGCCGTGCTGGCGTCTCGGTAGCCCATGTAGGGCTGCATCAGCGCGAAGTCGACATCGGCCTGGATCTCGAAGTTGTGGACCAACGGCGTGTCGATCCCTCCCGGCGCGATGGCGTTGATGCGGATCGGCTGCTTCACGAACTCCATGGCCAGTGCCTTGGTCATGTTCACAACGGCACCCTTCGTGGCGCAGTAGGGGACCGTGTAGGCCTGGCCCATGAGGCCGGCGTTGCTGGCGATGTTGATGATGTTGCCTTCGCGCTCGATCACGTGGGGGAGCGCGGCCTGCGTGAGGAAGAACATCCCCTTCAGGTTCACGTCGTTCATCATGTCCCACTCTTCTTCGGTGACCTGATGGACGTGGCGCTGGTTGGCGATGCCGGCGATGTTGCCGACGACGTCGATCCCGCCGAACTCGGCCACACACTCGTCGACGGCGGCGCGGCACTCGGCCACGCTGCGGATGTCGGTGACGCGGGCGGTCATGGTGCCCCCGGCGTCTTCGATCGTGGCCTTTGTCTCCGCCATGCCGTCGGCATTCACGTCGAGGCCGTAGATCTGGGCGCCTTCGGACGCGAGGCGGATGGAGGTGGCTCGGCCGACGCCAGATGCGGCGCCGGTGAGCAGGGCGGTCTTACCTTCGAAGCGGTTCACGGCGCGGAGCGTATCGGTGGGTTGCATGTGCGGGCCAACTACCGAATACCTTCACCTGATGCCCGACTCCGCCAAGGACCTCAACGAAGCGCTCCGCGACCTGATCGACGTGGTGCGTACTGCCGATCTCGACGACGTCGAGCTCGACGATCAGGTCCGTGCCGTGCGGGCGCTCTCCGACGGACTGCGGCCCCACCGCCACGAGGGCATGCGCATGCAAGCTGCGCTGAAGTACGAGAACCTCATGGACGACGTCAGCGAACGCATGGCCGAGGCCGGCGGACCGGGTGACGACGGCGAAGACACCTACGCCAAGCAGGGGATGCAGGACCCCAACGACTTCTTCCCCTACAGCCCGGTGGTCGGCCGCCTCAACCCGATCGCGCCGCCCGTCGAGATGTGGCGGGCCGACGGTCCGAATGGGCAGGAGATCCACGGCGCGGCGACGCTGGGGGCGGCCTACAACGGGCCGCCCGACTGTGTGCACGGCGGCGTGATCGCCGAGATCATGGACGAGCTGCTGGGCTGTGTGTGCGTCACCAACGGCATCGGCGGGTTCACCGGCACGCTCACGGTGGTCTACCGCAGCACCACGCCGCTCTCGCAGCCCTTGACGTTGCGGGGATGGCACGACCGCAGCGAGGGCCGCAAGGTCTTCGCCAAGGGCACGATCCACAACGGCGACACACTCTGCGTCGAGGCCGAGGGCGTGTTCATCCGTAGTGCGATGCTTTCGGGTGACGGCCGAGGGCCAGGCGAGGCGCCTGCCTGAGCTTCAGTGCTTGCCGGGGCCGTGCCCCACGGCGACCTCGTAGCCCGGCTCCTCGGGTTCGTCGTCGACCATCTCTGGTGGGAAGCCCGGTGCTCGGAACTCAGCCGCAAGCTGCTCTTCGAGACGACGAACGACCATGGGGCTCAGCGCCCGGCTGCCATAGCGCTCGGCGGCATCGTCGAAGATGTCGAGCAGCTGCGGACCGACATCGAGGTCGAGCCCGGCCCGGTTGGCGACGTCGAGGAACAGGCCCATGTCCTTCTGGACAAGGTCGAGCGTGAAGCTGATGTCGTAGCTGCCGTTGAGGATGACTTGGCCCTCGGTTTCGTGTACGAACGAGTTGCCTGACGAGATCCGGATCGCTTCGTAGGTGGTGGTCATGTCCATCCCCGCTGCGTGCGCGACCGCAAAGGCCTCGCCGATCCCGATCAGGTTGAGCGAGGCGAGATAGTTCGTGACGACCTTGAGGACCGATGCCGAGCCGAGTGGCCCGGTGTGGAGCACGCGGCGGCCCATCATCGTGAGGATCGGCAGCGCCTTGTCGAAGGCGTCGCGGGGACCACCGCAGAAGATCGCGATGTTGCCGGTTTCGGCCCGATGGCAGCCGCCAGAGACAGGACACTCGACCGGCGTCGCGCCGGTGGCCTCCACGAGCGGAGCGAGACGGCGGATCTCTTGTTCGTCGGTGGTCGACATCTCCATCCAGATCTTGCCGTCGCTCAGACCAGCGATCACGCCGTCGTCGGCCTCCATGACCTCGGCACAGATGGCGGGGGAGGGGAGGCAGGTGACGATGATGTCGCACGCCTCGGCGAGCTCTTTCGGTGAGGCTGCCGTAGTCGCGCCGCGGTCGACGAACGACTGCACCAGCGCTTCGTCGAGGTCGCGAACGTGCAGGTCAGCGCCATTGCGCAGGATCGAGCCGGCGAGTTTCCCGCCGACGTTGCCGAGGCCGATGAATCCGATTTTCATCCGCGCAGACTAGGCGCGCGTGGGGGTTCCGTCGCCTGGCGTGCGCTCGTGCCGCGAGTCTTCGCCGGGGCCGTCGTCGACATGGCGCATCGTGAGACTCATGCGTGGATCGGCGTGCGCCATCTTCGGCACGCAGTGCTGCCACGCACAAGCACACGTGATGTCTTGGGCGATGCCACTGAGGTAGGCGAACGTGAACTGCTCGATATTGCAGGTTCTCCCCGGTCGCTCGCCTCGGGTTATCGCGACGCGAGGGCTCCGCGCTTGCGGAATCCAGCGAGGACAGTGGCAGCCACAGCTATGCCCGCGCCGGACATGATGGCCTCACTCAGGTACTCGTCGGCGCGGCCGACAAACCACACAACAAATGCAAGTAACGCGAAGCCGGTTACTGCCGTCCGCGCACGACCGCGGCGCGGCGGTTGCACCCAGGCCACCGCGAGAAGTGCAGATGCAACCGGTACGAGCACGAAGCTGACCAGGATGCCGATCACGCCGAAGCCGACCGCCACCACGGTTGCTGCGATGAGGCGCGCAGACACAACAAGTGGACGGGTGGCAAAGGTCGGCGTTGATCTGTGCCGACGTCGTTGATTGATCGACCATCCGACGCAGGCCGCGATGGGGGCCGTCAGGATGGCCGCGAGGCCGATCAGGGGCCAGTGCCATTCGCCGTCGGCGAGTCGGATCGGCAGAGGAGAGAACGCACCGGCGACGCCAAGGAGACAGAGCGCGACGATCAGTGATCTGTCTTTTGGCACGACCAAACAGTACCGGGCACGCTTCGTGGGCTAGTTCGTCGGTGCGGAGAAGGTGCGGCGGCCGAGGATGTCGTCGCCGTTGTCTTCGATGTGGCGGAAAGTGAGCGACATTCGGGGGTTGGCGTGGACCTGGGGTTTCACGCAGTGCTCCCAGCCGTGTTGGCAGGCGCCGCCCATCACGATCAGATCGCCTGACCCGAGCGTGAGGTGCACGGACTCGCCGCCGCCCATCGGCCGGAGACCGAACCGTCGGGGTCCGCCAAGCGAGCAGAGTGCGACGATCGGGTCGACCTGGTGCAGCCCGATCCGGTCGGCGTGCCAGGCGACGGAGTCGTTGCCGTCGCTGTAGTAGTTGACGAAGTTGTGGTTGATCTCGCCGCCGTAGCGGGCTTCGAGCCAGGCCTGCATGGCATCGACCAGGGCCGCCTGCTCCGGATCGTCGAGATCGAGGCGGGCGTGGAGCCGGGGCTCCTCGACGACGCGGCCGTACATGGGCCGCCGCCCGCCGCGCCACGGAAGGTCGGTGGCGAGTTTCTCGAGAAGTAGGTCGGCCCCCTGCAGCCAGTTCCGGCTGAGATCGACCCAACTGAACTCGTCGAGTGTGATGCGATGGACGGCGGCGTCGGCGACCACAGCCGGTTGGCCTTGGGCGAACAGGGTGGTCTGGTAGGTGCCGAGCGCCGCCATGCGAGCACTCTAGGCGAACAGGTGTTCGATGACAACCGAAGGGGCACTCCGTGATGTCAAGTGGTCCGAGCAATGAGGTCGTCGAGTTCCTCGGCCGGGGTGGCCCCATCGAGCACGACGCGGGGTCGGCCGTTGAGCTCTATTGCGACTTGATCTGCGGTCCGCTGGTCGACGAGGCGAAGGTCGGTGC
>CALKOE010000157.1 GCA_938091985.1 uncultured Acidimicrobiales bacterium
GACCATCTGTGCTGATCCGGACGCTCGAACTCCAGAACTTCCGGTCGTATGAGTCGACGTCGCTCACACTGTCCGATGGGCTCACCGCGATCGTGGGTGAGAACGGACATGGCAAGACGAACCTTCTCGAGGCCATCAGCTGGATTGCCGGGATGGGATCGTTTCGTGGTGTGCCCGACGATGCACTCATTCGGATCGGCGCCGATGCCGCCGTGCTGCGCGCCACGGTGGTGTCGCCCGACGGGCGTGAACAGCTGATCGAGGCAGAGCTGCCCCGCGTCGGCCGAAACCGCATTCAGGTGAATCGCCAGCGTCTCTCGAGATCTCGTGACCTGCTCGGAGTGGTGCAGGTCACGGTGTTTTCACCCGATGACCTCGAACTTGTGAAGAACGGCCCGGCACTGCGCCGCCGGTGGGTGGACGACGCGCTGGTGAGTCGGCATCCGAAACATGACGCGCTGCGCAGCGATCTGGAACGAATCCTCAAACAGCGCAATGCGTTGTTGAGGTCGGCTCACGGTCGCCTCGACGACGATGCCGCCTTCACGCTCGATGTGTGGGATTCGAAGCTTGCCTCGGCCGGGAATGCGGTTCGGGCCGCTCGTGAGGCCTTGCTCGCGGAGATGGCGCCGCGTCTTGCGTCGTCCTACGACGCCGTCGCGCGCAAGGCTCAAGACGTGGAAGCGATCTACGAAGCAAGCTGGGAGGGCGACCTCGCCGATGCCCTGATGAGCTCGCGTGATCTCGACGTGCGCCGCGGTGTGTCGACAATCGGTCCTCACCGCGATGAAATCGCCCTTCGTATCGGGGGAGTGCCGGCACGAACCCACGGATCGCAAGGGGAGCAGCGTTCACTCGCGCTCTCGTTGCGACTGGCGGCCGACGCAGTGGTGCGTGAAGCCGGCGTCGCGGAACCCGTGTTGCTTCTCGATGATGTCTTCTCCGAACTCGATCCTGGCCGAGCGGAGGCGCTGCTCGATGCACTTCCCGGCGGACAGCGTCTTCTCACCACCGCTGCGTGGCTTCCGCCGGCAGCGACGCCGGATCGGGTGTTGAAGGTCGTAGAGGGCACGGTGGCCGAAGTCAGCGGTCCGGAGATGAGCCGAATGGGAGGGGAACACGATGCGTGATCGCGTCACCGACAGTGGTAGTCCGCAGCGGCTTGGGAGAGCCCTCGATCGCCTCATGGGCACGCTTCGGGCGCCCTCGGTCGACGTGCTCGATTCGGTGTTCAACAAGTGGCCGCAGATCGTCGGTGCCGACGTGGCCGCGCACAGTCGTCCGGTCTCGATTGATGGCGAGACGCTGGTCGTCGCGGCGCAGGATTCGACATGGGCGAGTGAGATCAAGTGGCTCGAGAACGAGGTGATTTCGCGGGTCGCCGAAGTGTCCGGAAGCAACCGTGTTTCTGCGCTGAACGTGAGGGTCGATCGACGCAAATGACACGCGTGTAACTGCTACACTTGATCCACCGTGTACGGGCTGTTTCACCAGCGTCTTCAAGGCGCCAGCACCCCCCCGGAAAACCTCACGCTCGCTCGTCGCGACGGGGTTTTCGGAGCTTCGGCATGAGCACGATCGACGAGTCATCGGGTGATGTCACACCATCACCGCAGAGTGGTGAACGAAGTGGTGCAGAACCACCGGCCTTCCCCACTGACAAATCCGACGACACAGGGAGTGAGATGACCACCACGAGTGAGTCGTCCTACGGCGCGCAAGACATCACTGTTCTCGAGGGTCTCGAGGCGGTCCGCAAGCGGCCGGGCATGTACATCGGTTCGACCGGACCGACGGGCCTGCACCATCTCGTGTGGGAAGTCGTCGACAACTCGGTCGATGAAGCCATGGCAGGTCACTGCACCCGGATCGATATTTCAATCCTTGAAGATGGTGCGGTCGAGGTACGCGACGATGGTCGCGGCATTCCTGTCGAGAAGCACCCGAAGTACGAAGACCTATCGGCTGCCGAAGTCGTGCTCACGATTCTTCACGCCGGCGGCAAGTTCGGTGGCGAGGGCTACAAGGTGTCCGGCGGCCTGCATGGTGTCGGTATTTCGGTGGTCAACGCGCTTTCCAGTCGCGTCGAGGTCGAGATCGACCGTGAGGGCACCCGCCACGCCATGTCGTTCGTCGACGGCGGCGAGCTGAGCGATCGACTCGCGCCGATCGGCGATTCGCCCGAGATCGACGGCGCACCCCGTACCGGCACCACGGTGCGGTTCTGGCCCGACACGACGATCTTCGACGAAATCGAGTTCAGGTTCCAGACCCTGCTCGAACGTTTCCAGATGATGGCGTTTCTCAACCGTGGTCTCGAGATCCGGGTGCGCGACCAACGACCCACCTCCACGGTCGTGTCAGAGGATCCCGACGGTTGGATCATCTTCAAATACGACGGCGGCATCATCGACTTCGTCAGCCATGTCAACGCCTCGAAAGAGGCGTTGTTCGAGACGGTCGGCTACTTCCACGGTGAAGAGACGATCGACGAAAACGATCACGAGGTCGAGATCGCCTTCCAGTGGAACACCGGATTCAACTCCGACGGTCTCCACAGCTTCGCCAACGGCATCTCCACTCTCGAGGGTGGCATGCACGAACAGGGGTTCCGCACCGCCCTCACCCGCACGGTCAATGCCTACGCCCGTGAGAAGGGCTTTCTCAAGGAGAAGGACGACAACCTTCAAGGCGAAGACATCCGTGAGGGCCTGACCGCCATCATCTCGGTGCGAATCGGTGACCCGCAGTTCGAAGGGCAGACCAAGTCGAAGCTGGGCAACGTCTCGATGCGTTCGCTCGTCGAGCGCGTGACCAACGAGCGGTTGGCGGATTGGCTCGAAGAGCATCCGGGTGAGGCGAAGGTCGTGCTCACCAAGTCCACCAACGCGGCCCGGGCTCGCATCGCTGCATCCGATGCCCGCAAGGCCATCCGCACCAAGTCCCTGCTCGACGGCGCGGGGATGCCCGACAAGCTGAAGGACTGTTCGGCGAAGGAGCCCGAGCGTCGCGAACTCTTCATCGTGGAGGGCGATTCCGCCGGTGGTTCAGCGGTGCGGGCGCGAGATCCCGAGACGCAGGCGATTCTGCCTATTCGCGGCAAGATCTTGAATGTCGAACGGGCCCGCATCGACAAGATGCTGAAGAACACCGAGGTGCAGACCCTGATCACCGCGATCGGTGCCGGTTTCGCCGACGAATTCGACATCGAGGCTGCTCGCTACCACAAGGTGATCTTGCTGGCTGATGCCGATGTCGATGGCAGCCACATCCGCACCCTGCTTCTCACGTTCTTCTTCCGCCAGATGAGGCCGCTGGTGGAAGCGGGCTTCGTCTACATCGCGCAGCCGCCGCTCTACTCCACGAAGGTTTCCAACAAGGAGACCGTCTATCTGAAGGACGATGTGGCCAAAGACGCGTTCATGGCCGAACGTCCGAACTACAGCAAAGACTTCCAGCGCCTGAAGGGTCTCGGCGAGATGGACTGGGACGAACTGCGCGACACCACGATGGATGTCGGGAGCCGATCGCTGTTGCAGGTCTCGGTCGAACAGGCCGTGATCGCCGACGAGGTCATGTCGATCCTGATGGGCGACGACGTCGAGCAACGCAAGAACTTCATCGTCACCAACGCGCGCGAAGTGCGCAACTTGGACTTCTGAGACACCCGGTTTTGAGGAACACAGCATGAGCGACGCACCGCCACCCACCGATACCGACGAACTCGACAACGACGGCGAACCCGACGACGTCACCGTCATCGAGATCCAAGAGGAGATGGAGAGCTCCTTTCTCGACTACGCGATGTCGGTCATCATCAGTCGCGCCCTCCCCGATGCGCGCGACGGTCTGAAGCCGGTTCATCGCCGGATTCTGTGGTCGATGTACGACCAGGGATTCCGCCCCGATCGAAACCACGTGAAGTGTGCTCGAGTCACCGGCGACGTGATGGCTCGTTTCCACCCTCACGGCGACAGCGCGATCTATGACGCACTCGCCCGTATGGCGCAGCCGTTCTCGCTGCGTCACCCCCTCATCGACTTCCACGGCAACTACGGCTCGCCTGAAGACCCGCCGGCCGCAGCGCGCTACACGGAGTGCAAGCTCCATCCGTTGGCCATGCAGATGCTCGCCGACATCGACGAGAACACGGTCGACTTCATCGACAACTACTCCGGCGACTTCACCCAGCCCGACGTGTTGCCGGCTCGCTTCCCCAACCTGCTGGTCAATGGCAGCCAGGGCATCGCAGTCGGGATGGCGACCAACATCCCGCCCCACAACCTCTTCGAGGTCTGTGATGCGGTCACCCACCTTCTCGCGAATCCCGAGGCCACGGTCGACGACCTGATGGAGTTCGTACGCGGACCCGATTTCCCCACCGGCGGAAAGATCCTCGGTCGAGTCGGAATCGAATCTGCCTATCGCACCGGCCGCGGTTCAGTGAAGATGCGAGCGAGCACGGAGTTGCGCGAGAAAGGCCAGCGCCAAGAGATCGTGGTCACGGCGTTCCCGTATCAGGTCTCGGCCGGCGCCGTCGCCCGCAAGATCGTCGAGTTGGTGCGCAACAACGAACTCGAGGGCATCTCGAACGTGAACGACGAGTCGTCGGGTGACGACACCCGCTTCGTCATCACTCTCAAGCGCGATGCGAACCCCGAGGTTGTGCTCAACAACCTCTGGAAGAGCACACCGCTGCAGACCAGCTTCGGCGTCAACATGGTTGCGCTTGTCGGCGGGGTGCCTCGCACGCTCAACCTTCGCGATGCGTTGGTGGCCTACGTCGATCACCAGATCGAAGTCATCACCCGCCGCTCCGAATATCGCCTCGACCAGGCCGAGAAGCGTCTCCACATCGTCGAGGGCCTGATCAAGGCTCTCGACCTGATCGACGAGATCATCACGGCGATCCGGGCCAGCGAAGATCGTGGCTCCGCTCGTGAGGCCCTCATGGCCACCCCGTTCGAGTTCACCGAGGTGCAGGCCAACCACATTCTCGACATGCAGCTCGGCCGACTCACTCGCCTCGGGCGCGCGGACCTCGAGACCGAGGCCGGCGAGCTGAGTGAGACCATTGCCGGCCTCCAGGAGATCCTGGGCGACGACGTGAAGCTTCGTGCGGTGATCGTCGAGGAACTCGGCGCCATTCGCGAGAAGTTCGGCGAGGAGCGTCGTTCTGAGCTCGAGATCGATCCTGGCGAGTTCGATATCGAAGACCTGATCGACGACGACCCCTTGGTGTTCACCATGTCGGCGTCGGGCTACGTGAAGACCGTCCCGGCAGAAGAGTTCAAGACGCAGGGTCGAGGTGGGCGTGGCATCGCCGGGACCAAGCTGAAGGATGAGGACACCCTCACCCACCTGATTCAGACGTCCGCGCACTCGTATCTTTTGTTCTTCTCGACGCGGGGCCGCGTCTATCGCCTGAAGGCTCATCAGATTCCGGTGGCGTCGCGTCAGGCGAGGGGCACGGCGATCGTGAACCTCTTGCCGTTGCAAGACGACGAGACGATTCAGGCGATCATCGATACACGCGATTACGAGACCAACCGCTACCTCTTCTTCGCCACGGCGAAGGGACGGGTCAAGAAGACGCGGTTCAACGCCTACGACTCGTCGCTGCGGGCGGGTCTCATTGCCATCAAGCTGAACGACGACGATGAACTCGTCGAGGTCATTCCGACCAACGGGATGTTCGACATCTTGATCTCGTCGCGATTCGGCCAGACGATTCGCTTCACCGAAGACAAGGTCCGCGAGATGGGTCGCAATGCGGCCGGCGTGATCGGCCTGAAGTTCAAGAAGTCCGGTGACGCAGTGGTGGCATGCGACATTGCTCGCGACGGTGCGACCTTGCTGCACATCACCACCAAGGGCTACGGCAAGCGAACCCCGGTCGACGGCTACCCGACAAAGGGACGCGGCGGCATGGGTGTGGTCGGGATCAAGCTCACCGAAGACAAGGGTGATGTGGTCGGGACCCTGATCGTCGACGACGACGACGAGATCCTTGCGATGACCTCTGCCGGAGTTCTCATCCGTACCCGCGCTGAAGACATCTCGGTGCAGAGTCGCTCGGCGAGTGGTGTGAAGGTCATGAGTCCCGACGACGACGATGAAGTCGCCTCGATCGCGCTGGTCACGATCCCCGAAGACGACCCGGACGACGAACTCGAGGGTGACGACGTCGGCGAATCCGCCGAACCCATCGAGGGCGCCGGCGCTCCCGAGACTGTCGCTGAGGCTGAGGCTGAGGCCGTGACCGACCAACCGGACGACGACACGACCGACGAGTGACGGCGCTTCGCGCCTGATCAAACCCACTTCCCCGTCTCCTCGAGAGGTGGATGAGTGGTGTATCGAAATGAGCGAGGGCAGGCCCTTCCCCTGCTTCTGATTGCCATGGCCGTGGCCATGGTTGGCGTTCTCGTTGTGGTCCGCCTGGCCGGAGCGGCCGATGACGCGGCACGGGCGCGCACGGCGGCTGATGCCGCAGCACTGGCCGGCGCGGCCGATGGTAGAGGCGCTGCCTCAACGATGGCGCAGGCAAACGGTGGTGAGCTGATCGACTATGTGGCGAGCCCGCCGTTCGTCGAGGTGGTTGTCCGCGTGGGCGATGCTGTTGCCCGGGCGCGAGCCGAGCAGGTGTCCACCTGGGTTCCGTCAGGCGGCCCGTGACGATCGGTCGGGTTCGCTGCAATGCGGACCACGCCCTCCTGCACGACTTCCGTCGTCACTCGACGATTGCACTCCCACAGTGAGTGCGGCCAGAGTGACCGGGTGCCGTTGCATTTCCGCGAGGTCGTCGATCACCCCCTTTTCTCCGCCGAGCCGTTCCGTTGGCGAATGGGAACTCGTTCCCTTGTCGCACAACAGTGGCTGCAGTCCGATGATCGCCGGGCTGCCGACCTCGCCGATAAGGACCGTCTGACCGAGCAGCACCGCGGGCTCACCTTTGTGTCGCAGCCCGGGTCAGAAGCGGCGGGAACCGAAGTGTTCGACCTTGTCTGCGAGGAACTCACGCGAGATGGGCACTCGCCGCGCAGAGAGCGCGCTCATCCTCTCGAGAATTCCGGGCTCAGCGTCCAGGAGGACTTGTGCTTGATGGAGGCGACCGAACTTGGTTGGGTGTTGACCGCCGGATCTGTGTGTTTCCCCACGCGGTGGGATCTCCCTTCGAAGCTCGGTCGCTCACTCACACAGATTCACTCGCCGGTTCCGGGCTATGAGGAGCAGTTGGGTCGCCGGGTGGAGCGGTTCTTCGATCGCATGGCGGCGGGCTCGCTTGCATATCGGTTGAACTGGTCGCTGGTCGGGGATTCCGCTCGCCGCCTCGACGCGACTCGGCAGGCCCCGATGACGATGCCGTGCGACCCGGGAGAGGACCTGTTCTTGCGCGTCGAGCGCCAAACACTGCGCCGCCTGAAACACCACGATGCCGTGGTTTTCGGGATTCGGATTCATGTGTGGTCGCTTGCCGAGGTCGTCCAAGAGTGCTCGCCGGACTTGCTGGCAAATGAGCTCGAAACGATGCCGGTCGACGTCGTTCGTTACAAGAACCTCGACGGAATGAGTGCCGACCTGGTGGCCTGGCTGCGGCGATCTGAACCCAGATCGAGGGGGTGAGGGGGCGCCGCCTGGTTCGTCCCCTACACTTTCCCGGTGCTCCTGCCGCGGGCGGCAGGGCTTCACCCCATCATGAGCGAGCTCCCCGAACCCGACGATGCAACCTTCCGTCTCGCCACCGGCGAGGAGTTGGTGCTGCCCGGAGACGAGTCATCAACCGACGCGGTCGCGGCCGACGAAGGCGCGCTGCGCTCCAACGGCATGCCGCCGGCAACGGCGGGCGTGTCCACTCGTGGCGCGGCGCCGCGGCCCACGTATCGAGATCGCCGCTCGGCCGGGCGACTGCGGGCTCGCAAGGTTCGCCGTCTGGTTCGTCATGTCGAACCCTGGTCGGTACTCAAGGTCTCGCTGATCTTCTACTTCTGCCTCTGGGTGATCCTGCTCATCGCCGGCGTCATCTTGTGGAGCTTCGCGGTGGGTTCCGGCACGATCGACAATGTCGAGAACTTCGTGAAGGAACTCTTTGCGTTGGAGAGTTTCGAATTCAACGCCGACGAGATCTTCCGAGCCAGCGCCATCGGTGGGCTCGTGCTGGTCGTTGCGGGCTCGGGTTTCACCGTCTTGATGTCGGTGCTGTTCAACCTGATCAGCGACATCACCGGCGGCGTACGGTTCACGGTGGTCGAAGAGGAGACAGCTCGTCCTCGTCCCAAGCGCACCCGTCCTCGCCACGGTGCACGCGTCGTGGCCCCGGCCCCGGCAGCGTCGCACCAGATGCCCGCCGCCGCACCGACCCTGCTCGAGGAAGCCACAGAATTGGCCGAACTTCCCGAGGGTGACCTCGGTGGGCCCGACGATGTGCCGTTGCTTCCCACTGCAGAGTCCGCGGAGACCGAAGAGCCCGCTGGCTGAGCGCCTCACGACAATTCACACGACGTTGGCGACCGCTAGCCCTCACCGGTAGCGTGATCGCCTCACGGGGCTATAGCTCAGTTGGTTAGAGCGCACCCCTGATAAGGGTGAGGTCGCAGGTTCGACTCCTGCTAGCCCCACGGGAACTCTCCGAGTTCCATGGAGTTTCGCTGGCGGCGAAACTCCCGGCATCCGTGAGGAGAACTCCGATGGGCGGTCGTGCGCTAGTAACGCTGGTTCGCCGAGCAATGGTGGCTCTGTTCGCCGGCGTTTCGGTTGCTGCTGCCATTCGAGTCCGCGGAAGCGGCGGTGTGCCCCCACAAAAGGGTGGGTGGCGCGAACTCAAGGGCACAGAGCTCGAGTGAGAGTCGTCCTGTTCGGGGCCGGAGCGACAGGCGCGCGCATCGCTCGGCAGTTGCGCTCGAGCGGAAGAGTCGAGTGCGTCGAGATTCGAGATCAGAGTGCGACCAAGGCCATGCGGCTGGTCGAAACCCTCGGCTCGGGCACCGAGGTCGGCGAAGGCCGTCAGATCTCCGACGGCACCGATGCGGTGGTCCTCGCCACCCCGGCTGGATCGCAGGCGGCGCTGGCCCGGCGGGCCGTGCACCATGGCGTCTCGGTCATCTCCACCTCTAACCAGATGTCAGAGGTTCGGCGTCTTCTCACGCTCGAGCAGGAGGCGCGCCACCACGGTGTTGCTGTGGTGATCGGCGCAGGATTCATGCCGGGTCTCACTGGTCTTCTTGCTCGCCACGGCGCCAATGAACTCGATGTGGTCGACGAGATCCATGTTGCGAAGGTCGGTACCGGTGGCCCGGCATGTGCTCGCCAACACCATCGCGCCCTCTCGTCCACTGGACTCGACTGGCGAGATGGGAAGTGGACCCGTCGATCGGGGGGTTCGGGCCGCGAGCTTGCGTACTTCCCTGATCCCATCGGTGGACGCGACTGTTATCGGGCCGGATTGCCCGATGCGCTGCTTCTTGTGCCCGAGTTCGCCGGAGTCGAGCGAGTCACCGCCCGCCAGGCTGCGACCCGCCGAGATCGGCTCACAGCGCCGCTGCCGATGTTGCGGCCTCCCCACGCGGAGGGCGGAATCGGCGCAGTGAGAGTGGAACTTCGAGGCCGAGTCGGCATCGAGCGCCGTGTTGTGGTGATGGGAGCGATCGAACGCCCCGCCGTCGCGGCGGGAGCGGTGGCGGCATCCACGGCGCTTCATGTGCTCGATGGGCACGCCGAACCAGGCGCCTACGGGCTGGCCGGCATGGCCGAGTATCTGATGCTTCTGCGTGCCGTCGGGGACTGTGGCGTGCGGCCGATGCGCTTCGAAGGCGTCACCACGTTTCTGTAGGCGAGGCGCCCACTACTCGGGTGACCAACGTCATGGTGAACTGACGAGATTGTCGATAAAGGTCGGCCTCGAACCTGCCGTTGGTCCTTGCAACGACGCCGATGATGGGCCATTTGGAACATTTTTCGAGAAATCGCTAAAGGGTTCCCTCCGGCGCGCCGAAACCATTCCCGCTGGAAGAAGTTCGGTACCGAACCGACTTCAACTCAACGAGGGAGATCCGGGGCGATGAACAAGGGCGATACGGAACAAAGGATGCGAAGCACACGGGCAAGCCGCCGTCGTGTTCGTCCGACACAGGGGGCCGACTCGATGGACGCCGACCTGGCGGAGATGATCGAGGACAACCTGCCGCTGGTGAAGCACATCGTGTTTCAGGTGGCAGTGCACTTCCCCCGCCACGTCGACCGCGACGAACTGGCTCGGGCCGGTGCGCTCGGTCTGGTCGAGGCCGCTCGTCGCTATGACGAAGATCGCGGTGTCCCGTTCGAGCGCTTTGCCGCTCAGCGAATCCGAGGTGCCATTCTCGATGCGGTGCGAGCCGCCGACTGGGCCCCGCGCTCGGTTCGCAACCTCGCTCGCAAGCTCGAAGGCGCAGAGCAGCGCCTCGCTACCGAGCTCGGCCGGGTTCCGAACAAGGAAGAGATGTCGGAAGCGCTTGGCATGAGCCAGACCGAACTCAACCGCTTGCAGGACCGGATGTTTCGTTCCGTTGTCTTGGCTCTCGAACACGAGACCGCTGACGACGTCGAGAAGGACCTCACCCTTGTCGACGTGCTCGTCGACGAGAAACTCGATCGAACCGTCCGTCGAGCTCGAGACACGTGAGCTTCACGGCTACCTCCGAGACGCCATCGGCCTTCTGCCGGAGCGTCACCGTCTCGTCGTGGTTGGTTACTTCCTCGAGGGTCGCACCTCGCAGGAACTCGCCGACTTCCTCGGTGTCACCGAGTCCCGCATCAGCCAGCTCCGCTCGGAGTCCCTGCTGATGCTGCAGGAAGGCATCGAGGCCCAGTACGTCTCCGAGACCCCCGACCCCTCTGAGGTCACCGGCCGTGTCGCTCGCCGCAAGGCCACATACGCCAAGGGCATCTCCGAGGCATCGGACTTCGCTGATCGCATGGAGCAGATCAACCTGATCGAGTCCGATGCACCCGCCATCGTGGGACTGCGCTGAGAGCCGCAGCCCCCTGAGAACTGCGGCGCGGCCCGAATGGGCCCGTCGCCAATGACGCAGCAAGCACCGG
>CALKOE010000158.1 GCA_938091985.1 uncultured Acidimicrobiales bacterium
GGCGAGCTCTTCTTCGCATCGACCAACGATCTCGTGCATGCGTTCGACTACGACGCCGTCAAGGTGTCGCGCGTCGAGATCGATCTGAGCGCTGCCCGAGTGTGGGACACGTCAGCCGTGGCTGCGCTCGATGCCGTCGTCGCGAAGTTCGCCGACCGAGGCATCCACGCCGAGTTGATCGGCCTCAACCGCCACGCCGAGAGTCTGCATTCCCGCACCTCGGGCAACCTGTCGGGCCACTGACCCACGCCCTACGCGGGCACCTTGGTCTTCAGGATGTAGAAGGCGACCATCGGCTTCGGCTCTTTGGCGTACCACTCTTTGGCTTCCTCGATCTCGAGGCCGGCTTCCTCGACATGGGCGACGTGATCTCGGTCGAGATGGCAGCCATCGCCGACCCTGCGTTGGATCGGATTGAGCCGCCTCTGCCACTTGAGCACGCTCTCGTCGCGCGCCATGCCGTGTTCGAGCAGATGGATGCGGCCACCCGGTTTCACCACGCGGAGAAGCTCGGACAGTGCCGCCCCTTCATCGGGGATGGTGCAGAGGGTGAAGGTCGAGAGTGCGCCATCGCATGAGTTGTCGTCGAGCGGCAGGCTTCGGCCATCGAGGCCGACGTAGTCGACGGTGATCGGCGAGGCGGCTACTCGCTCAGCTGCGAGCTTGCGGCCCACCGCGGCTGGCTCGACGGCGTGGACCTTGGTGACCTCCGGCGGGTATTCGGGCATGTTGAGTCCGGATCCGAATCCGATCTCGACGATCTCGCCGGACAGGCCGGCGGCGACCTCGCGGCGGTACTTGGCGATGCCCTCGGCCCCGAGCGCCTTGTCGATATAGCGCGGGAGGATCTGGTCTCGGTAGATGCCCATGGTGCGACGGTAGCGGCGGACTTCAACGCTTCGCCTCTGTTCTGTAGTCTCGCCGACATGACGGAGAAGATCCTCGACGCGACGACGTTCCCGGAGCTGCTGGCTCGTCGGGCTGAGCTGTCCCCCGACCTGCCCCTGCTGATCGATGATGCCGGTCGCACGATGACGTGCCAGCAGGTGAAAGACGAGGTCGACCGGGTCGCCGCCGGCCTGCACGAACTCGGAATCGGCGCCGGCACCGCGGTGACGTGGGTGCTGCCCACGCGGATGGAGACGATCCTGCTCAGCTTCGCCCTGTCGCGACTGGGCGCCGTGCAGAACCCGATCATCCACATCTATCGCCACCGCGAGGTCGGGTTCTGTATCGCCCAGACCGCCGCGGAGTTCGTCTTCACCCCGGGTGAGTGGGGCGGCTTCGACTATGGAGCCATGGCGACAGAGGTGAGTGCCGGTCTCGAGAACCCGCCCACGGTTCTCAATGGCTACGACGAGTTGCCCCACGGTGACCCGTCGACGCTTCCTGCGGCCCCGACCGACGGCGACGCAGTTCGCTGGCTCTACTACACGTCGGGCACGACATCGGACCCGAAGGGCGTCAAGCACTCCGACAAGACGCTGATCGCGGCCGGCACGGGGCTCGCGATCGCGCTCGAAGCCGATGAAAGCGACATCGGCACGATCGCGTTCCCCTACGCCCACATCGGTGGTCCCGACTACATCGTCATGATGCTCGCGAACGGTTTCCCGGCCGTGCTGATCGAGAAGTTCACCCCAGCGGGCGCGGTCGCGGCGTATGCGGCCAACGGTGCCACGATGGCCGGCGGCTCGACGGCGTTCTACCAGATGTTCCTGGCCGAGGATCAGAAGGTCGATGGGCCTGTCATGCCGCGCTTGCGGGCAATGGCCGGCGGTGGTGCGCCGATGCCACCCGAGATCTTCTTCGAGGTCAAGGAGAAGATGGGTATCCCGATCGCCCACGGCTACGGGATGACCGAGTGTCCGATGATCTGCCAGGGGTCGCCATCGGACACCGACGATCAGCTCGCCCACACCGAGGGCGCTCCGATCCGTGGCTGCCAGGTCGACATCGTGAAATCCGACGGCTCCGCCGCAGCGCCAGGGGAGGAAGGCGAGGTGCGGGTCAGCGGTCCCATGCTCTTCAAGGGCTACACCGACGCGTCGCTCGAAGCCGAGGCGTTCGACGAGCAGGGTCGGTTCAAGACCGGCGACCTCGGTGTGCAGCGCGGGGACGGACATGTGTCGCTCACCGGCCGGGTGAAGGACATCATCATTCGCAAGGGCGAGAACATCTCGGCCCAGGAAGTGGAGGACGTGCTCTACACGCTTCCGCAGGTGGCGAATGCTGCGGTGATCGGCCTTCCCGACACCGAACGAGGCGAGATGGTCTGCGCTGTCATCGAGACCGCCGAGGGCCAGTCTGATCTGACCTTCGACGAGATGGTGGCCGCCTGTGCCGACGCCGGGCTCATGAAGCAGAAGACGCCCGAGCGGCTCGAGATCCACAACGGGCCGTTGCCCCGCAATGCAACGATGAAGATCCTCAAATACGAACTCAGGGAGCTGTACTCATGACCGCCCGTTTCACGATCTACCACAACCACAATTGAAACTCTTCGACCAATGCCGTGGCGGTCGCCACGGAGATGGGCGTTGATTTCGAGGAGATCCGGTACATGAAGGAGTTCCCTGATGAGAAGACCCTTCGGGCACTCATCAAGAAGCTCGAGGACCCGGTGGAGCGCCTCGTCCGCAAGGACAGCCAGTTCAAGAAGCTCGAGTTGAACGAGGACGACTACGTGGGCAATGCCGACGCCGTGGTCGAGGTGCTCGACAAGTACCACCGACTGCTCGAACGTCCCGTGATCGTCGGGCCGAAGAAGGCGATCGTCGGTCGTCCCCTCGATGGTGTGAAGGCCAAGGACCGGCTCGCCGAAATCTTCTCGTCGTGACGGAATCGTTCACCGACCGCGTGTCGACAGAAGATTTGTTGACAGACAATGCACCGGTCGGTGAGACGATCGTCTCGGTTGGCCAGGTCGACTCGCCGGTGAAGGTCGACGCGTCGCGCTACACCGACCCGGCGTGGGCCGCGATCGAGGCCGAGAAGATGTGGTCCTCGACGTGGCAGCTGGCCTGTTCGGTCGATCATGTCAAGGCCGTCGGCGACGTGTTCGTGTACGAGGTCGGCGCCGTCTCGGTGCTCATCGTGCGCGGATCCGATGGCGAGCTGCGAGCGTTTCAGAACGCGTGTCTTCACCGAGGCAGCGAACTGTGCGACGGCCACCAGCAGGGACTCTCAGAGATCCGATGTCCCTTCCATCGTTGGTCGTGGGATCTGGAAGGTCGGCTCCGCGAGGTGCCGTCGCGGAAGGGCTTTGGCGCGCTGCGCAACGACGAGCTTCCGCTGATCCCGGCCAGCGTGGATACGTGGGGACCCATGGTCTTCGTGAATCCGGCCGCCGACGCCGAACCCCTCGACGACTTCCTCGCTCCGGTGCCGGCCGAGGCGGCGTGGGCAGGCCTCGACGACTTCCGGTGCAAGGCCTTGCTCTCGATTCCGGTCAAGGCCAACTGGAAGACGATCATCGATGGGTTCAGCGAGACGTACCACGTGCAGGGAATCCACCCTGAGATGTTGCGGATGGTCGACGACGTCAACAGTCCTCAGGTGATCTGGGAACGCCACGGCCGTCTCACGCAGCCTTACGGCGTGGCTTCGCCCCGTATTCGCGGTGGCGCCACCGACCAGGAGATCTGGGAAGGGTTCGTCGAAGTGATGGGCGGGCGCATCGGCCTGGGTGAAGGCAGCGAGGCCGGGGAGTGTCCGGAGGTGCCGGAGGGATCAACGCTTCGCGACGTGTTGGCCGAGATGGTGCGGGCCCACTTCCTCGAAAAGGAGGGAGTCGACCTCAGCCGATTCGACACCACCCAGATGATGACGATGGAGCAATACAACCTGTTCCCCAACATCACGGTGTTGATCTTCGGCGACCTGCTCCAGGTTGTGGCGGCTCGGCCCGGGACCACCCCCGACGACGGTTACATGGACGTGATGGCGTTCGATCGCGTCGACGCCGAAGCGCCCCGCCGCGACCCGGTCACCGCAGAGCTCGAGGCGGGGTCATATTCGATGGGTCTGGTGGTCGATCAAGACATCGCCAACGTCGAGCGGGCTCATCGCGGACTGCATGCGCCCGGACTCGCTCAACTCACGCTCTCGGGAGAGGAATGCCGGATCATCAACCTGCATCGTAACCTCGACCGGGTGACCGGCGTGGCTACTGGTGGATGACGCCGCGGCTGCTGCCTGACTCAGCTGCACCCGGCCGAGAAGGTGAAGTCGAAGAGGTCGCCGAATGCGCCGGCGACGCCGCTGAAGTCGACGGCCTGGCCGCCACCGGAAGCGGAGTTGCCGTTCACGTTGAACTCGATTTCGTTGCCAGAGAATTGGTTGTTGCTGGCGTTGAAATCGGGCAGGCCGTCCTCGCCTGAGTCGAAGAGATCAGACTTGCCGTATTCCAGGGAGACTTCGGACTCGATGATCGGGTCGGCATCGCCGTAGATCTGCGTGATCATCTCTTCCTCGAAGAACTCCGCCAGCTCTGCTCGCGATTGGATCGACTGGCTGATGCTCACCCAGACAGGGGTTCCATCGGCCGCGGATCCCGGACCCTCGATGGTGAAGTCGCCCTGTTGGGAAAAGCAGAGCTCAGAGGTGAAGTCGATGCTGTCGCCGTTGATCGTCACGTTGCCAGACCCCGAATCGGCGAGGCTCTCGGCCATGTCTTGTGCGTTCTCCATGAGGTCGTCGAGGTCGCCTTCG
>CALKOE010000159.1 GCA_938091985.1 uncultured Acidimicrobiales bacterium
CGACGTGCGCTCACCGAGGTTCACGGGCGGCCGGTGCTCAACAGCCCGAAGAATGGCAGAGCACGCACAGTTCCCATACCGACCTTTCTTGTAGACCTGCTATCACAGCACCTGGCCGGGCGAAGCGTTGATGGCGACCAGTCCGCTCAGGTATTCGTGGCACGCACCGGAGCCATCTACCGACACTCCAACTTCTACAGCCGAGTGTTCAAGCCCGCTGTGCAGCAGATAGGCCGCAAGGGCTTCCGATTCCACGACCTCCGCCACACCTACGCAACGCTCCTCATTAGCGAAGGTGCACACCCTCGGGTGGTGATGGATCGAATGGGCCACTCCTCGATCCAAATCACCATGAACACCTACGGGCACCTCTTCCCATAAGAAGACGAGGCAACGATCAACGGCCTCGATCGGGCATTCCGACAGGCATCTTTGAACGTCTCGCGGCCTCCACGCGGCCTAAGCGCCATCGCGCAGTCTGCCTAACACCGGCGAAAACGGGAAGATCCCCGCCGTAGCAGGGATCTTCGTTGGTGGCGGGGGCAGGATTTGAACCTGCGACCTTCGGGTTATGAGCCCGACGAGCTACCAGACTGCTCCACCCCGCGACTGACGAAGCTACAGCCGCCCACCGGGTGCAACAACCTCTGCGACCAGGGACCAACGGCTCTTTCGCGCCCGGTTGGTGTCACCTACGCTGCAGCTCCGACGTCTGGAGGCCCGTGAGCACCGAAGCGCGAGTTGCAGCCCTCTACGAAGGCCACCTGACCCTCGACGAGGCAATCGCAAGTGTCCCGCTCAGTCTCCGCCAGAAGATCGAGCTCCGGGTGTTGACCTCTGTCATCGCGGTGACTCGCCCCCTCTATTGGTTCGTTCGCAAGCGACTCGGTCGCCCGTTCGAGATAACCGCCGACCTCGAGGAGGTCGCTGCAGTGCCGAGCCCGGCCCGGGGCGCCCGAACCCGCGAGACCGACCAGGGCGACTACCTCACCCAGGAGCAGATCGCGGAATACGAACAGCGCGGCGTGATCGGCCCGCTCCCCCTCCTCACGCCCGAAGAAGCCACCGCACTGCGCGACTGGGTGGTCTCGGAACACGAGGCCGACTGGCACGGCAAGTCGCCGCTCGGGGCTGACGCGGTGGCTGCGCTGAAGCACAACGATCTCTGGAATATCAACCACGGGGCGATCTGGCAAGAGCGCAACTTCGACGAGATGAAGGACATGGCTCAGCACCCGGTGCTCGCCCAGCGGGTCGCGAGTCTGCTCGGCGACGAGGTGGTGGTGTGGCGCACCCAGATCTTCTTCGTCGACCACCACCAACAGGGCACGTTCTGGCACTCGGCCACCACGTTCACCGAAGACGGTGATCTACCTGCGCTCACCGCGCCGGAAGAGATCCCTGAACCGATGATCAACGTGAGTTGCTGGATCGCCCTCGAAGATGTCGACAAGGACAACGCCTGCCTCCGCCTCATTCCCGGCACTCACTCCGATGTCCGGCTCGACACCATGATTCGCCGCTTCTCTCGCGACCGGGTGGGGTTCTTGATGAGCATGGAACCCGCAGACCGCCGCTCGGCGATCATCGCGCTGCGCTACAGCGGCGACATCTTCATGGCCGGACGGCTGGCGTTCGACCTTGCCCTGCGCCTCGTGCCCGACCTCTACGAAACCGCCACCCCCGAGCACTATCCGATGAGGGCCGGCGAGTGTCTGCTGTTCAGCAGCAACAACCTGCACGGTTCCTACGGCAACGCCACCGACGCCCCGCGACTCGCCATGGGCATTCGCTACACCTCGGCCGACGTCGGCATCTACGAAGGCCAGCCGACGATCCCGTACGGAACCGGCACCGGCAACTCCGACATCGACACCACACCCTTCCGTGGTGGCGTGCCCGCGCACACGAGCGACGGCACGGTCACCGGCGGTCCAACCTGAGGGAGCAGGGGCATACATGCCAACGACAACGACACCGGCCGACGCCGCGGAACTCATCGCCGCAACCGACTCGATTGCGGTGCCGCTCGGGCCGGGCGTTCCCGGCCAATTTCTCCACGCGCTGGGGGCTCGCGAGGCCTGGGACGACCTTCGGGTGTTCGGGGCGCTCCTCCCCGATCTCTACGAGTTGTTCACGCGGCCGGGCGTTTCGCTGCGGAGTGGTTTCTTTGGGCCGGCTGAACGGTTCCTGATCGCCGCCGGCGCCGACGTCCAATTCGTGCCCGCCGACTTCCGGCGTTTCGCACCAGCGCTGGAGCAGATCGCACCCCGGGTGGTCGCCACCGCAGCCGCTCAGCCCGATAGCGACGGCTGGATGAGCCTCTCGCTGCACGCCGGCGCCTCGGTAGAGGAACTGAAGCGCGCCGCAGCCGACCCGGCGCGGCTCTGCGTGGTCGAAACGAGTCCGTCGTTTCCCCGCACGCTCGGTCTCCCGCCGGAACACCGCCACGCACTCCATGTCGACGAGGTCGATGTGATCATCGAGGGCGATGCCTCGCCATTCGAGCTGGCCGACGCGCCCGCTTCCGACGTGGAACAGGCGATCGCCGCCTTCGCGGCCGACTTCGTTCCCGAGGGCGCCACCCTCCAGACCGGCATCGGCGGCATTCCCAACACCGTGGCCACGCTTCTCGCCGAGCGATCGGGCGGTGGCTACGGCATCCATTCCGAGATGTTCACCACCGGGCTGATGCGGCTGTGCAAGGCCGGCAAGGTCACCAACGATCACAAGGGTGAGTTCGACGGATTCGCGGTCACCACCTTCGCTGCCGGGACGCCTGAGCTCTACGAGTGGCTCGACGGCAACGAGAGTGTGCGTTTCCTCCCGGTCGACATCGTCAACTCGCCCGAGAAGATCAGCCGCAACCGAGAGATGATCACCATCAACGGTGCGATGAGCGTCGACCTTGCCGGGCAGGTGATCGCCGACACGATCGGCGGTGCTCAGTTCTCCGGCATCGGCGGCCACGAAGACTTCATCGCCGGTGCCGGCCTCGAGCTCAGCGACCGCTCGCTGATCTGCCTGCCGGCGACGACAACGGTCGACGGCCAGATGGTGTCCCGCATCGCCGGAGTCGCGGCCGCCGGATCCATCGTCACCACGCCCCGCCATCAGATCGACGTGGTCATCACGGAGTTCGGCGTGGCCGAACTGGCCGGGAAGACGGTCCGTGAGCGGGCCGCCGCGCTGGCATCGATCGCGCACCCGGACTTCAGGGCCGAACTGGAAGAGTGCGGAACCCGCTGGCCGACCTGAGCCGCCGCTACTCGGGGGCGACGTCGATCTCGAACCCGGCGACGTCGCCGATCTCGACCTTCTCCTTGGTTCGCACTGCCTTCTTCACCGGCAGTACGTAGCAGCCTGACTTGGAGTCGGGAAAGATCGATGTCCGCCACTCGCTCGATCCGAGACGGACCGTCACCTTGACCGAGCCGAATCCCTTGCGAGGGAGCTCCATGTCGCGCACGTCTTCCGACACATCGGCCGGCACCGTGGCGAAGACCCACGACGCGTCCTTCTTTGCGTCCCATTCATAGAGCTCAGCTTCGAACTCGAAGGTCGCGTCCACCCGTGCGACGGTAGTGGCCATGGACGTCACCATCGAGCCGCTCGACTGCGGCACCCTCACGGCCGGTCGCTCGATGTTCGAGGCCGGCGCCGACGACACGCCGAGGGAGCTTCCGGTACCGGCCTGGCTCATTCGTCACGGCGACGAGCTCGCGCTCTTCGACTGCGGCATGCACGCCGAGCTCACGACACCGGGGCCGGCCCGCGAGGTGATCGAGTTGTTCTTCGAGCTCGGATTGACGGCCGACGACCTGGTCGGAGCTCGGCTCACCGCGGCCGGCATCGACCCTGCGGACATCGGCATCGTGGTGCTGTCACATCTCCATTTCGACCATGTTGGCGGTCTCGCGCAATTGCCGAACGCGCGCCTCCTCGTGCAACGCAACGAGTGGGCGGCCGGGTTCGACCCAGACCTTGCGGCGGCGAACACACTCAACCCCACCGACTTCGACCTCGGCCACGACGTGGTCCAACTCGATGGCGAGCACGACGTGTTCGGCGACGGCCGAGTGACCTGCATCCCGACTCCAGGGCATACCCCGGGCCATCAGTCGCTCCGTGTGCGGCTGGCCGATCGCGAGGTCGTGCTGTGCGCCGACTGTGCCTACTTCGCCGAAACCCTCGATGGCGGAGCGCTGCCGCCGATCGGCCACGACCACACCGAGCAAGCCGCCAGCATCGAGCGGCTCAGGGGTCTTCGGGCAGCGGGGGCAACACTGATTCCGGGTCATGACGCCGCGGTGATGGCGACGCTTCCGGCAACGCTGCGCTGAGCTCGGCGGAGGACACCACCACCCGACTCCCGCGGTCATACGTGAGGTAGTTCCACATCCAGTTGACCAACACGTTGGCCCGGTTGCGGAAACCGATCAGCATCACGAGGTGAAGACCCAGCCACGCGAGCCAGCCCAGCGGTCCGCTCAGTCGCATGCCATTGGGCAACTCGGCCACGGCGGCGTGGCGACCGATCGTCGCCATCGAACCCTTGTCGCGGTATTCGAACTTGCCCGGCGGGTCTCCGTCACCCACTCGCGACGCGATGAGGGCAGCGACGTGACGCCCGCCCTGCATCGCAACCGGGGCGACCTGCGGAAGCGGCCGGCCGTCGGACGTTGGGCTCGCAGCGAGGTCTCCGATCACGAAGACGCCCGGGTGGCCCTCAACCTCGAGCTGATCGTTCACGACGATCCGACCGCTCGGCACCGTGGCGAACGGGCCTTCGTCGCCAATGGGGTTCGCCCGCACTCCGGCGGCCCACACCAGCGTCTGCGTCGGGAGTTCTCGACCATCGGCGAACCGCACGGCAGCGGGGGTCACTTCCGCCACCGCCGTGTCGGTCATCACTTCCACTCCGAGCTTCTCGAGACTGCGCCGCGCTCGAGCGGAGAGCTTCGGATCGAACGAGCCGAGAATTCGGTCGGCGGCCTCGACCAGCACGATCCGGGTGGCCGCCACATCGAGCGATCGGAAGTCACGGCGCAACACTCGGTGAACGAGTTCGGCCAACCCTCCGGCCAACTCGACGCCAGTCGGCCCGGCTCCCACGATCACAAAGTTCAGTGCCCCCGCGTCTACGATGTCGGGTCGAGCGTCGACTGCCTCGAAGCGTTCGAGCACATGCGTCCGCACAGCCAGGGCATCAGCCGCGCTCTTGAGTCCGAAGGCATGTTCCTCGACGCCGGCGACGCCGAACGTGGCCGTCACTGCACCACAGGCGAGTATCAAGGAGTCGTAGCCGAGCGAGGCGCCGCCATCGAGGTGGAGCGTGCGGGACACTGGGTCGATCGCGTCCACCCGGCCGAGACGTACCCGGACGTTGCGTTGCCGCTGAAAGACTCCGCGAACGGCATAACAGACGTCGTCGACGTCGAGACCGGCCGTGGCCACCTGGTAGAGCAGCGGTTGAAACGTGTGGTGATTGCGAGCATCGACGATCGTGATGTCGACCGGCAGGTCGGCCATGGCCCGCGCCGCGGCGAGTCCGCCAAACCCGGCTCCCACCACCACAACTCGATGTCGACGAACGACCATTCGCTCATCTTGACTGCTTGTGATCTATTTCACAAGCAGTTTCGGGTGGACCCCCGGAACTGTCGCTCGGGGCGCTGACCCCGAGCGACAGATCCTTGGAGGGGAACCTGTCAGCCGCCGACGACGGCTTCGTACATCGAACGGTCCATCACCTGATCATCGGTGAGTACGTCTTCGTATTCGACGGTGTCGAATTCGATGTAGTACTGCTGGGCGTTCTGTGAGGTGT
>CALKOE010000160.1 GCA_938091985.1 uncultured Acidimicrobiales bacterium
TCCGAGGCCTCGACGTGCAGGCACTGGCCGAGCTGCGTCGTGCGCTGCGCGACGCCGGCGGCGAATACAAGATCGACAAGAACACCCTCGTGCGCCTGGCGGCGCGTGATGCAGGTTTGGAGATCGACGACCTACTCACCGGTCCGACGGCGATTGCCTTCGTCGGCGAGAAGGCTGATGGTTCTGCCCCTGACGTTGCGGCCGTGGCGAAGGCCCTCAAGGACTTCGCCAAGACCAACGACGCACTGGTGATCAAGGGAGGCGTGGTCGACGATCAACTGCTCAGCGCAGACGATCTGAAGATCCTCGCCGAACTGCCGTCTCGCGACGCATTGCTGTCGATGCTGGCCGGTGCCCTCCAGGCACCCATGGCCAAGTTCGCCGGCTTGCTGGCTGCGGTCCCGCGCGACTTCGCGTATGGCCTGCAGGCGCTGATCGAGAAGGGTGGCGGCCCCGATGCTGCCCCCGACGCCCCGGTTGCGGAAGTTGCTGCCGAGGAAGAAGCGCCAGCCGAGGAAGAAGCTCCGGCTGAAGAAGAGGCACCTGTCGAGGCTGAGGCCGCGGCTGAGGACGCCTCTGAAGAATCTGGTGAGGCTCCCGAAGCCGAAGCCACCGAAGAAACCCAAGAAACCGAGGCGTCAGCCGACGCCGACGCCGGCACTGCCGGTGACGATGAGGCTGGCGATGCCGGCGAAGACTCCGGCGATGCCGGCGAAGAAGAGGAGGCCTGAACATGGCTACCAAAGAAGAGATTCTCGATGCGATCGGCGCCATGAGCGTCCTTGAGCTCAGCGAGCTCCTGTCGGAATTCGAAGAGAAGTTCGGCGTGACTGCCGCTGCTCCGGTTGCGGTCGCTGCGGCGCCCGGTGCCGGTGGTGGCGACGCTGCTGCCGAAGAAGAGAAGGACTCCTTCGACGTGGTGCTCACCAGCGCCGGCGAGAAGAAGATCCAGGTCATCAAGGAGGTTCGCAGTCTGACGTCCCTCGGTCTCAAGGAGGCCAAGGAGCTCGTCGACGGCGCACCGAAGCCGATTCTCGAAGGTGCTTCGAAGGACGACGCGGAGAAGGCCAAGGAAGCCCTCGAGGCTGCCGGCGGCTCCGTCGAACTCCAGTAGTACCTGCCCTCCGGGGCACTCAGAACTGACGAACCGCGTCGGCCTTCGGGTCGGCGCGGTTCTTCGTTTTGGCCGGCGAGAGGGCCAGGCCGTCAGCCTTCGTAGACGTCCTGGTCTTCGGCGGGAATGACCTCGTCGAGGAAGCCGAGAGATTCGGCTTCCTTGGCGAGGTTTCTCGCGATCACCATGCGCTGCACTTGATTGGTGCCCTCGTAGATCTGGGTGATCTTGGCATCACGCATGTACTTCTCGATCGGGTAGTCCTTCATGAAGCCGTAGCCGCCGAAGAGCTGGACGGCATCGGTGGTGACTTCCATCGCTACGTCGGTTGCAAAGCACTTGGCCAGCGCCGCGAGCTGGTTGACGGCGGCGAGATTGCCGCTGTCGGCTGCGCCAGCCGCCGCGTAGATGAGCTGGCGAGCGGCCTCGGTCTTCATCGCCATGTCGGCGAGCATCTGCTGCACCATCTGGAAGCGGTTGACGGGCTGGCCGAACTGGTTGCGTTGCGAGGTGTAGCGGTTGGCGAGTTCGAGGGCACCCTGGGCGAGGCCCATGCCCTGCGCGGCGACGCCGGGGCGGGCCATGTCGAGTGTGGCCATGGCATGGCGGAAGCCCTTTCCGGTCTGGCCTCCGAGAAGACGTGACTCGTCGACTTCGACGCCGTCGAAGCGGGTCTCCACGACCGGTGTGCAGCGAATACCCATCTTGTCTTCGACCTTGCCGATCGAGAATCCGGGATCGTCCTTCTCGACGATGAACGCCGAGATGCGGGCCGCTGACTTCTCTTCGGGGTCGGTGACGGCGAAGACCGTGTAGAGGTCGGTGGCGCCGCCGTTGGTCGTCCACTTCTTCTCGCCGTGAATGCGCCAGCCGCCTCCAGTCTCGACCGCTCGGGTCTTGAGCGCCTGAGCGTCTGATCCGGCGGTCTTCTCCGAGAGACAGAACGCGATCAGCTTTTCGCCGGCGGCGACCTGGGGGAGGTAGTGCTGCTTTTGTTCCTCGGTTCCCCCGACTATCAGGGGAAGAGAGCCGAGCGCATTGACGGCAAAGATCACTCCGACGCCGCCGCACGCGCGGCTCAGCTGCTCGACGACGGCCACCAGATTTCGGATGTTCCACTCGTGCTTGCCGGACCCGCCGTAGGCCTCGGGAATCCACACGCCGAACAGGCCGGCCTCGGCAATCGCGTCCTTGATCTCCCACGGGTATTCCTGCGCGACGTCGTACTTCGCGGCCAGCGGCCTGACCACGTCTTCGGCCACCTCGCGTGCCTTTGCCTGCCAGTGGAGGTTCTCGTCGCTCAGCTGCGTCATGGCCCACCAAGGTAACGCGCCGCCCAGACCCCGGATCAATGGGCCGAATGGCCACCCACCGAGTGGTGTGCCGAGGTCGTTAATGGCCCGTTTATGGCCTCCCCGCATGGTTCTCGCACCCCACAGATCCAAAGGGAGTGGCGAAATGGGCGAGAACAAGACTCGAGATATCGACGCAGAGGCAGCCGTCGACGCGCGGTTGGTTGCCGGCGTTCGGACGGGCGACGCCGCCGCTGCCGCGTCGTTGTACGACCGACACTGCGGAACGGTCCGCTTTGTAGTCGCGGACAATGTCCGCAATCGAGACGACATCGATGATGTCGTGCAAGAAGTGTTTGCCCGTGCGTTCGGGCGCCTCGATCAGCTGACCGAGGCCACTCGTTTTCGGGCCTGGTTGCTGCAAATCGCCAGGCGGGCGGCGATCGACGCACGTCGGGCTCGGGTGCGTCAGCCGGCGACGCTCTCGCTCGGCGACCGCGACGTCATCGATCTGGCCGAATCGGTAGACCTGGTCGCCAAAGTGGGTGACCTCGCTAATGGGCTACGGGCCGGTCTCGCCGGGTTGTCCACGCGTGACCGAGCCGTGCTCGCGATGACGATCGAGTTGGGGTTCTCGCTCGACGACGTCGCCGCCGCACTCGACATCACCCATGGCAACGCGAAGGTCGTTCTGCACCGTGCCCGTCGGCGCCTCCGTGCGGCCGTCGAGCCCCTTCTCGTCGCCGGCTAGTTGTGATGACCGGGGACGTTGTCCCTGGCGGTTTGGGGTGAGTGGTCCCCCGGTTGGGTGAGCCCTCCGAGTGAGGCTGTGGGTCTTCGACAACTCACTACGTCACTCCGGAGGGCTCGTGATTCACGCTAGGA
>CALKOE010000161.1 GCA_938091985.1 uncultured Acidimicrobiales bacterium
GGAGCGAGGCATCGAGATCGCCACCGTTGAGCTCGCGGTCGGTCTCGACACTTTTCGCCCGGTCCAGGTCGATCGTCTCGACGACCATGTGATGCACAGCGAGTGGTACTCGGTGCCGCCGGCCACGATCGAGAAGATCGGTGCCGCCAAACGCGTGGTTGCCGTCGGCACCACCAGCGTGCGAGCCCTCGAGACGTGGGGCACCACAGGTGAGCCCGAGGGCCGGAGCCGGATCTTCATTCGTCGCCCTTATGAGTGGTCGGTCGTCGACGTGTTGATGACCAACTTCCATCTGCCCCGATCGACGCTGCTGTGCCTGGTCGACGCCTTCATCGGCCCTAGGTGGCGAGAGCTCTACGCAGCAGCGCTGACCGAGGACTACCGCTTCCTCAGCTTTGGTGACGCCATGCTCCTCGGGGACGACCGCCGCTCAGGCCTCGGCTGATGTACGAGGAAGATTGTCACCCGGAGGGCCGGGTGATACGTCTGTAGAGGTAGTGGGACGTAGAGCGGATGGTCCAGTGGTCGGGAATCTCGTCGGAACGCCGAGGACACTGCGGTTGTTGATGTGGCTTCTCGGGATCGTCATCGTCGTGAGCGTCGTGGGTGGGATTGCCGCTGCGCTGCTCGGTCGAGGCCTCACTGATCTCGGCGACGGAGCGGGCGGACTGTTCGGTGTGCCCTCGCTGCTCCTGACGCTCGTCGCGCTGGTCCTCGGCCTTCCCGCTGCTGTGATCGTTGCTCGACTCGTGAGACCGAAGGACGGTTGGGTGGGAGTCGCCGTTCTCGTGGGTGCCGGGGCGTGGGTCGTCGCGATCGGCTACTTCGTCGTCGCACACGCGCTCGATCCATGTGTCAACGGATGGTGGGACGGGCGCAGTCGTATCGGATCGCAGCCGCTCTGCGAGCGGTTCGGTTCAGAGCTCAACTGGCACACGAGGTTCCATCTTCTGGCCCACGCTGCGCCGGCCGCGGCGCTGTTCGCGATCTACGCCTGGGCGGTGCGAAGATCACTTGCCGGTCGACGAGCGCTGCTCTCGACAGATGCGGAGCAGCAGCCAGCCCGGGCCCATGTGGCCGGTTGACCGCTACCAAGACTCAACATTGGCGACGCAATGTTGCTCAGTCGCTAATACCGCGAGCTACGCAGGAATCAGGAACTCGACTGCGTCGGCGACGTTGATCCTCGTATCACGCGACCCGGACGTGGCCGGAGTCTTCGACTTCGACGGCTTGCTCTGACCACATCCATCGTCCGATCACGGCGATGCCGGCGGCGAGCACGGCCAGGCCGATGCCGCTGCCGAGCGCGAACGCCTGGTTGCGATCGCCGTACGAGTCGACCGGCCCGAAGTCAATGATGTGGAGTGCAGCAATCGACACTCCCGCGATGGGGAATGCGGCCAGCAATGCGGCGAGCGGGGCGCGGGGCGCAAGTCGGCGTCGCCACAGGGTCGGCGCCAACACGGCGACGGTTGCGGCGAGCAGTAGGAGCCACAATGTCTCGAACCACGCGGCGCCGAACATGACGACCAGGGCAAGCCCGCAGGGGGCGACGGCGATCGGACCGAGACGGCCGAGGCCACCGTGGCGCTGCGCCAGACCGACGGCGCCGATCAGGGTGATCAACCCGGCCACCAAGAGGAGACTGGAGCCGATGATGAAGAGAGTGCGGGGTGTGCCCTCCCAGTCCTGGGTCTGGTCCGCCCGATCCGCGAGGAGACCAAACAGGGGGTAGGCCAGCCAGAGTGGCGCGCCAAGCGCGGCGATGGCCCCTGCCCGGCGCGTCCGCGCAGTCGGGACGGCGACACCGCTGCCACCGTCGGCCAGGGAGCGGCCGAGCACGGCCGGGTCGCCGAGGCGCCGCACTGCGTGCTCTTCGGCCGCATCCGGCGCCATGCCGTCGGCGATGAAGCGCTCAGCCGCGGTTCGGAGATGGTCCTCGGTCTCGGCCAGAAGGTCCTCGCGGTCGCGGTGGCCGCCGAGCGAGGCAGCGAGGGCGGCGAGGTAGTCGTCGATCACGCCCATGACGGTTCTCCGTTCGCCGAGTGATCTCCGATGACCCGGGCGACGGCCGACGAGAACCGGTCCCACGCCGACGCCTGTTCGGTGAGTGCCGCCCGGCCCTGTGTCGAGATCGCATAGGTCCGGCGGCGCCGGCCGCCCACGACCGACCATTCGGACCCCAACAGTCCGGCTTTTTCGAGCCGGTGTAGGGCTGGGTACACGGTGCCTTCGGGCAGGTCGAACTCGCCGTCGCTCCGCACGCCCAGCGCCTCGATGACGGCATACCCGTGAGCCGGGCCCTCAGCGAGGATGGCGAGCAGCAGGAGATCGAGATGCCCCTTCAATGCTTGACTCTTCATACCTCGTATATCTACACCTAGAAATACTAGGTGTCAACCAAACGCGCGGACAGCGTCAACGCTTGCGCCATCGTCGTGGGCTACACGCTGAACCTGCGGACCGAGGACCGCGAGGTGGCGGATCAGCAGGTGCAGGCCGTGCCGGCGTCGAAGGTCGTCCCGGGTTTGGGGACCTGTCCGTGCTCGGTCGTCGTGTCGAACGTCTCCTGCGCCTTCTCGGCTGCGTCGAGCGCCGCGAAGAAGACGTCGTCGGCCTTGTTCTCCGTCTTGCCGATCATCTTCTGGTGGATGCCGGTGAAGAACCGCTTGTAGATGTTGACGTGCTCCTGCTCGTGGGCGGAGATCGCGGCTTCGTACCGCTTCCACTCCTTCACCCAGCACGGGCATTTCGAGTCCTTCTCCTTCGTCCAGATCGGGAGGACCCGTTCCAGGTCGAGCTTCACCGTGGCCTTCGTGACCTTGCCCTTTTTGTTTGTCTCGTAGACCGGATTCGGGATGACTTCTTCGATGTCGCCCTCGCTGTTCTCCTTCTCGACGGGGATGATCACGACGTGGCCGGCCTCGCCGTGGATGTTCATTCTCGTCTCGAGTTGTTCGCCGATTCCCGCGATCGTCTCGGCGTCGATGACGTAGTTGAGGTCCTCGCTGACCGCTACCGAGGTGGATCCGGTCCCGGCCGCAGCACCGCCGGCGTTCGCAGCCGCTTCCCCGACATCCACCGTGATGGTGTCGAGCGCCGTCAGCGTCTCCGCGAGCGGCACACCGCCGTTGCCGCCGCCGAGCACGTCCTGCACGGCCGCCGCGAGGTCGCCGTGAGTCCCACCCAGCTCGGACTGCAACGTCGGGTCGAGTCCCCCGAGCATGCCGAAGACCTCGGATGCGGACTGCTGCATCTCGATGGTTGCCGGATCGGCACCCTCGGCCCCGCCCGATCGAGCGGACTGGAGCGGCGAACCGTCGCGGCTCGCGAACGGCCCGAGTTTCGCCGCGATCGAATCGAGACGAGCCGCGATCCTCGTCGCGAGAGCGGCGGATCCGGGCTCGTCGGCCGGGCCGATCGAGTATCCACCGGCCTTGAGATGCGACCACGTCTGCGGCCCGACGATGCCGTCGTCGGCGATGCTCGCCGTGCGTTGGAACGCACGAACTGCGCCCTTCGTGATGGGTCCGAAGATGCCGTCCACAGCGAGGTCGCGGCCGGCCTGCACGAGATAGTCCTGCAGATGAATGACGTCGTCGCCGCGAGCGCCGAGCGCGAGCATCGACTCGGTCCCGTGGGCGTCGCCACCGAAACGGTCGACCCTCGGCTGGGGGCTCCCTGTGCGGGGAGTCGCGGTCTGCCTGAGCCGATACAGCTCGGTCACGGCCCGGTTCCCGGCCCTCCGATGAAGTTCGGAGGTCGCATCGCTTCGCACCGGTTGCGGGCGCGGCGCCCCCTGCGGCCTGCGGGCCGGTGTCGCACGCCGCGTGGTGTGCCGCATGTCGCTCCCGTCTCTCACGCGGAGCGTAGGTGCCGTGCGTCGGCCGAGACCGTGCTGCGATGACAGCCGTAGGGGTCGACGCGACTGCCCGAAAGGGCAAGGCTCGAACGCGACCGGGTATCGAAGCCTTGCGAATCGCGACAGCGGATGTGACGAGGAGTACGCCGCAATGTGCGCGACTCTTTCGGAGGCGAGCGATCCCCGGATTCGGTCTGCTTGCGACGAGTAGGGGTCAGGACAAAGCTTCGCTAGGCGCTGGATTCGGCTTCGGTCTTGAGGGCCAGCGCCCGTTCTTCGATGAGCCGACGCATGTAGCGACCCAAGAAGGCTCGATCGACAAGTGCACCGATGAGTCCGACCGGAGCGTCAAAACGTACGCGGTCGACCATCATCGTTCCGTTCGCGATCGGCTCAAAGAGGTGCTCATGGCGGAAGCGCTTGAACGGGCCGCTTGTCTGCTCGTCGACGAAAGATTTGGGCCGGTCGAATTCGGTGATCTTGCTCGTCATTCTGAACGGCACTCGGAAGTGAGTCGCCCGCCAGGTGACGGACTCGCCAAGCCCGATCAAGCCACACGTCGTCCCGGCTACGGCACGCTCCTTCGCCCCCTCTTGTGAGCGCAGGTGGGCGTCGATGTCCCGAGCGAGATCGAAGACGACGACGGGCGGTGCGTCGATCTGCATACGACACTCGAAGGACGCCACGGCTCTGACGCTACCCGCGCGTGTCGGAGCGCCCGCAACCTCGGTCCCCCGTGTCAGCGCCAGCTCGGTTCGACGCTCGTGGCACTATTTGCTGGTGGATGATGTGCAATTCCGGTACGAGATCTACATGGCCTTTGCGGCAACTGGTGAGGCGCCGTCCGTCGCGCTGCTCACCGAGTGGGCGGGCGGGTTGGCCAACGCGGAGTCGGCGCTTCGGCGGCTCCACGAAGCGCACGCTCTCGTGTTGGACGAAACCGGGGCCATTCGCATGGCGCTTCCGTTCTCCGCCGTGGAGACCGAGCATCAGGTTGTCGCCGGTGACCGGACCTGGTGGGCGAACTGCGCGTGGGACGCGCTTGCGATACCCGCTGCCCTCGGCCTCGACGGCCGCATCAACGCCCGGTGGCTCGACTCCGGCGAGGCGATTGATCTCGAGATCGTCGGGGGTGAGCCGACCTCATCTGACGGACTGGTCCACTTCGCCGTCCCGGCCCGTCGCTGGTGGGACGACATGGTCGAGACTTGACGAACAATCAGGTTTCTCCGGTCGGAGGACAATGCGCCGCCGGGTGCCGCCGTCCCGATCGGTGCGATGTGGTCGTTGAGTAAGGCGTGGTACGGGGACCGTCTCTCGCCTGGCTACCGACCGAGGAGCGTCGAGCAAGTGCGGCAAATGCTCACCGACGCCGACTTGGTATCGGATTTCTGGCGGCTGTGAGCGGCCCCAGAGCGCTCAGCGTCTCGGGTGTAGTCGGGACCTGATGCCGCCACACTGATCGGCAATGTCTGAGCAACTCCAAGTGACCCACACCAGCCACGTCACCGAGGACCAGATCGATCATCTCGGTCATATGAACGTGCGCTTCTATGGGGCCAACGCCGCGGCGGGGACGCGAGCGATGCTGGAAGAGATGGGCGTCTCCGCGGGGACGCCGGTCGTCGATCTTCACACCCGCCATCATCACGAGCAGATGCTCGGTACTGCACTCGAGGTGCGCAGCGGACTCGTCGACGTTGGTCGCGGTCTCGCTATCTACCACGAGCTCCGCAACGCAGCCGACGACGATCTCGCCGCATCCTTTGTCCATGTGGTGGATCATCCTCGGCTCGAGGCGCCGGCGGCGGTCATCCCCGAGCACGGGCGCCCCCGCTCACTCGACCTTGCCACCGATCCGATCAGTTCGGCGCCGTCGCTCGAGGTCCTTCAGCCGCTTGGACTCGAGAGTCGGGCGCCTGGCGTCGTCGACGAAGAGGTCACAGCGGCAACAGCCCCAGGGCTGATCTGGGGAGGGCCCCCGTCGGAAGAAGAGGAGCGCGACTGGATACAGCGGGGACCGAACGGCGAGCGGATGGGCTGGGCCACGATGGAGTCTCGCCTTCGCATCAACCGCCTGCCGCCGCTGGGCACCCGGATCCAGAGCTTTGGCGCCACCACTGCGATCGAACGAAAGACCACCCGATCGACGATGTGGACCTACGACCTGGCCGAGGGTGATGTGTACATATGGCGCGACGGGGATCTCACGACGCCGCCCAACAACTGGCAGGCCGAGTTTCCCGAGGGTCCGGCCTGGCGATGGGACGACGTGTCGAGCGCCTGGTACCTCCACATGTTCACCCCCGAGCAGCCCGACCTGAACTGGGCGAACCCGGAGGTGCGAGCGGCCATGCACGACACGCTGCGCTTCTGGCTCGATCGAGGCGTCGACGGCTTCCGGATGGATGTGGTCCATGCCATCGGGAAGCCCGATGGTCTTCCCGATCGCGAGAAGGGCCCCGGTCGGGTGTTGACCCATTTCGACGGTGTCACGTTCGACACCGGGATCGTCCACGAGTACCTCCGGGGCATTCGTGCGGTGCTCGACGAGTACGACGGCGACCGGATGTCGATCGGCGAGGTCTACATTCTCGACCCGCACAAGGTCGCCACGTTCTACGGCACCGGCGACGAACTGCACCTCTCGTTCAACTTCCTGCCGTTGTGGTGCCCGTGGGATGCCGAGGTGTGGCGCGGCCAGGTCAAGGATGCGGCCGAGGCATTCGACCCCGTGGGGGCATGGACCACCTGGGTGCTGTCGAACCACGATGTGCCCCGCCACCGGACTCGCTACGGCGGCGACGAGCGCACCGCTCGGGCAGCGGCGGTACTCCTGCTGACGCTTCGTGGGGTTCCCTACATCTACGCAGGGGAGGAACTCGGCCTTCTCGATGCCGAGGTCCCGAAGGAGCAACAGCAGGACCCGGCCGGGCAGCGTGACGGTTGTCGTGCCCCGATCCCGTGGGATGCATCGCCGACGCATGGATGGCCGCAAGCGGACAACTGGCTGCCGTTTCCGCCCGAGGCCGACGTTCGCAACGTCGCCTCACAGGTCGCCGACCCGGGATCGATCGCCAACCTCTACCGAGCAATCATCGCGAGTCGGTCCGCGTCAGCAGCGCTGCAGGTTGGCAGTGTCGAGCTCATCGATGCGCCGCCTGGCGTTCTCGCATTCGAACGGTCGCACGAGGGTGATCGCCGAGTCGTGGTGGTCAACATGGGTGACGACGAGGCCGCGGCGATCTCGATCGTGGGGGAGTGGAGCATCGAGCTGCGCTCCGATGGGTCGGGCGACGACCTGTGGTCGGGCGCGCTGCCTGCCCATACTGCCGTCATCCTCCGGCCGAGGAGCTGACGCAACCTACGATCTCGTGATCGAGGTTGAACCCCATATCGGCACGCTCAACGAGGGCTCGCTCCACGCCGCGTTGAAAGCGGACTATGCGCAACCCGGCGACGAGTTCGAGGTCCCGCTCGACCGCTTCGTGATCGACATACGGCGAGACGATCTCTTGATCGAGATCCAGACGTCGTCGTTTGCGTCGATGGGCAACAAGCTCGACCACCTGTTGCCCGACCACCGCGTGCTGCTGGTGCATCCGATCGCGGTCGAGACCTATCTTCAAAAGCCCGGGGCGAAGCCGAGGAAGTCACCCAAACGCGGATCCGTTTACGACCTCTTCGAGGAGCTGGTCAGCATCCCCACGCTACTCGACCACCCGAACCTGTCGCTCGAAATCGCGCTCGTCTCGGTGATCAAGGTCCAGGAGCCGGACCCGAAGCTGCGTCGGGGTCGCGGTGGCTTCCGCACGAGTGACCGGATTCTCCGTGAGGTGGTCGAGCGTCATCGATTCGACCAGGTCACCGACCTGCTCGACCTCGTGCCTGATGGGCTTCCCGCCGAGTTCACGACGGCTGACCTCGCCGCCCTCGCCGGCATCAAGCGAGACATTGCGCAGCGCATGGCCTACTGCTTTCGTCCGCTGGGCCTCTTCCACGAGCGCCACCGAACAAAGGCTGGCATCCACTACTCGCTGGCCCGGTGACCCTTCATTGGTGGGGGAGGAAGACGTAGATCCACTCTTCTCGAGGGCCTGTGTCGTCCAGCACGTAGAGCCCGCCGCGCTCCTCGATCTCGATCGGCGGCGGATGCCGGACGAGGCGGCTGGTCGACGGGCCGCCCCGACAGGGAAGCAAAAGCCGGTCTCCGTCGACAGGACCCTGATCGTCGGACATGGCGACGACCGTACCGCCCGACCCTGGTGGCCGAGAGGTCTGGCTGACGTCGAGGTCGTGCGGGGCGTACTCTGCGGGTATGGCGGCCCGCACGTCTCCACACCCCGGCTCCGGTGAGGAGCTCGAGATCGAGATCATCGATCCGGCTGTCGGCGCGGGTACCGAGGAGTCTGGATGGAGCGAAAGCGTCTCGATCGAGGCGACGGCCGTCGACGCACCGCTCACCGTGTGGATCGACGATCTGCGCGAGACCGTCGACGATGTGCTGGCGCCGGCCCGCCGAGCCAGCGAGTCCACCGGCATGGTGGCTGGTTCGTGGCTGCACCGAGTGGGAGTACGCCGCAAGCAGCGGGTGGCCGATCGCGACCCTCGCCGTCAGTCGAGGATCCGTCTCCATGTCTTCATCCCCTTCGCTGCGGCGCGCTCGCGGATCCCGGGCATCGGTGTAGTCGCCCAGACGAGGGGCGGGCGGTTGGAGCTCGACGGGCCATTCGTCGAACACCGCGCCGGACAGCGAGCTCCCGGCACCCTGACCCTGCGGGGGTCGTGGCCGGGTCTGCCGGTGTGGATCGACATCGAGCCGTGGTGGCGTCAGCAGACGATCGTCACCCTGTCGCTGCGCTCCACCCATCGGGTGCGGTACCCGCGTCGCTACTTCTCCGGGTCGCACCGCGTGCTTCGTCAGTTCGTCGCAACCCTGGCCCGTACCTAGCCGTCGGACCCTCGGCGGCCTGGGTCTAGCCTCGGACCCGTGCGTGCGACCTTCACCGAGACTGGCCGTGACGGCGACGCCCGCACGGGCTTCGTCACGACAGCCAGAGGAGAGTTCACCACGCCGCGCT
>CALKOE010000162.1 GCA_938091985.1 uncultured Acidimicrobiales bacterium
TCGTCGAGGAGAACGACACCGATCTCACCGCCGATCTCGTGTGGCGAGCTCGCGCCGGTGCGCTCGCCGAGGACCACACCTACATGGATGCGGGTCCTGTGCGGGTGATCGACATGATCCGGTTCACACAGTTCGGGAGCTGGGCCGGTGAAGTGACGGTGCGCGGAGAGACGACCACGTTCACTCACGACGAAGTCGTCGGTGTGCGTGACCGGTCGTGGGGGATTCGTCCTGTCGGCGAGAAGCCGCCCGGCCGAGCGATGAAGCCGCCGGGCACCTGTTGGCTGTGGGCGCCGATCCACTTCGACGACGAGTGCCGACTGTTCGGCTACTTCCAGCAACCGGGCGGCGAGTTCTGGCGGGCCGATGGCTTTCGAGTCCCCGTGATCGATCCGGTGCCGGCCTCGATCGATGAATCCACTCCCGGGGTGTATCGACTGGACCCCGTCGCGCAGCGGCTCGAGTTCCGTTCCGGCAGCCGGTGGATCGAACGGGCGGAGTTCGATCTCGTTCCGGCTGAGGGGGAGCCCTACACGATCACGCTCGAGCCTCAGCTTCGCTTCCAGATGAAGGCACTCGGCTACGCAAACGTCGACTGGGGTCACGGGCACTATCGCGGCGAACTGGCCGTCGGCGCCGAGGAGTGGGATCTCTCGACGTTGAATCCCGCCGACCCCACGGTGCAACACGTGCACCACACCGTGCGGGCAACGATGCCTGACGGCAATGGCGGCGAGAAGGTCGGGGTCGGGCTTCTCGAGCAGATCATCTACGGCCCCCACACCCAGTTCGGATTCAACGACCTGCTCGACATGGCCCCCTGAGCCGGCCAGGTTCGGCGCATCGGCGTGCGGCTCGTTCTCATCTGAGACGATGGCCCTTCATGGCGCGAGTCTTTGTCAGTTACCGCAGGGCCGATGGCCGTATGGCCGTCGACTGGATTGCCGAACGCCTCCAAGATGTCGGTGTGGCCGACGATGTTCAGGCTGCGTTCCACGACGGCGGGTTGCGAGGCGGCGATGACTTCGCGGCGGCGCTCATCGCCGAGCTGGGTACTTGTGATCTCGTCATCGCCGTGATCGGACCCGAGTGGGAAGGGCGCAGTGATCACGGTCCGTCGCGGATTCAGGACGCCGAGGACTGGGTGGTGAAGGAACTCGCCACCGCGCATGAGCTCGACACACGTGTCGTGCCGGTGCTGGTCGGTGGTGCCGAGCTGCCTGCGACCGCCGATCTTCACGAGTCGATCGACTGGCTACCGGGCCGGCACGCATTGCCGTTCCACCGGGCGTCGGATCTCGACAAGATCGTCGGCGAGATCGAGGAGTTCCTCCACGACCTCGACCTCGAGGCGGCGACCCGTGAGGGTCTCGAGAACGAGATCGTCGTACCCCAGCTGTTGCCGAACAGGAAGCTTGCGCCACTGCTCGCCGCGGGCGGAGCCGTCGGGTTCTTGATCGCGTTTGCCTCAGCGTTTCTGGGAGCCGACCGCGACGGTGGCCTCGGCGACACGAGTGGCTACGACTGGTACTCGGCGATTCTGCTCGTCTACGGAATCTTCGGTGGAATCGCCGCGCCGGTGGGAGTGCTGATCGCGGTGCGTCTCATGCGGCGCTCGGTCACGCGATGGAAGGAACTCATCGCGGCGGCGTTGATGGTCTCGGCGGTGCCGAGTCTGATGATTCTTGCGAACGGCGGCAGTCACTTCGTGCTGGCCGACAGCGACATCGATCTTGCCCGGCTCCGCGCCTACGGCAATCTGGCCGGGATCGTGGTCGCCCTGGCCGCGTGGGCCTACGCCGTGGGTGCCCCGATCTTCGCCCGGACGCGAGCCGACGACCACGAGCTCGGCAAGCGCGTCCTTCACCTGGCGCTCATGCGCGATGCAGAACGGTGGGGGATCATCATCGGCGCAGTCATCTTGTCGATCGGCACCAGCGTGAGCGTGGCCCTCGAAGCCGCGGCGGATCAGGTTGGTGGGGTGGGTGACGGCTTCGACGAGCTGACCTTGATCTCGATCCCGGTCGTGTTGTCGGCGCTGATCTTCATCGTCCATCGCTGGGCGGTTGCTTCGATGGCGGAGATGCACGTGAGCATCGACGCGCGACTCCAGAATCTGGTCGAGCCCTACAAGAGCCACGGCGTGGGAAAGATGGCAGCGGCGCCGCTCGCGGATGGCGGGTGGATGTTTCGCCTCATTCTTGCGACCCCTGCGATTGTGGCCTGCGCTGGCGTCGCGCTGTTCCACCTGGCCGGCTGAGGCCTGGACTACGGAGCTTCAGCCCGGCGGAGCGAGGGTCGGCGTGGCCTGGATCTCGGTGACAACGCCGAGATGATCGCTGGCGACGACGCCCTCCACGGGGTGGGTGCCGAGTCGTTCGGAGCTGCGGACGCGGCCGACGTCGTCGGCTCGGTCCTGCCCGACGAACACGTAGTCGATTCGGTAGGAGGCCTCGCCGCTCGGACGGTTCGGGTTGGAACGATCCCACGTGTAGCCAGGATCTTGCGGGTTGATGCACTCCCAGGAGTCGACGAGCGCGAGACGCGGATCGTAGGGCGCGGCCCGGTTCGTCAACGGCCGCATCTCGTCGAAGTCGGGGCCGGCGTTGAAGTCGCCGACGAGGGCCATGGGGAGATCCTCGCCCTCGGTGTCGGCCAACCACGTGATCAGGTGGTGGAGTTGCTCTCGGCGGAGCACCGAAGTTATCGCCGGTTGGCGCCGGTCGGCATCGCCGAGACGCCACCAGAGATTGAACGTGGCCAGCCGGATGGTCTCCATGTCGCCGCTCCTCATGCCGAGGGCGGGGGCCCTGGCGTTCAGCCCACCAACGTATTCGCGTAGATCTGCCACGCAAGGAGGCTCTTGGCCACGAGGCTGAGACCCATGTAAGTGCGCTCGCCCAGGTAGTAGTCAGCCCAGCGACCCGCCTTCTTGTATTGCAGCCACTGGTTGATCGCGAAGCTGTTGAAGAAGACGAACAGCGATACGAAGATTCCGTAGACGAAGGCCGGGGGCTCGCCGACGGATCCGGGTCCCCAGAGGTAGATCCCGATCGCGAACCAGGGGACCACTCCGGCTACGCAGCCGAACCAGAACGGCGTCCAATCGGGTTCGCGATCGGGCGGGTTGACGGTCTCCATGAGCCAGCCGAAGAGGATCATCGAGGCGTTGACGCCGAAGAGGGCGACAAGGGCCACGACGTCGCTGACACCGGTGAGCATCGCGATCAGGACGATCATCAGCGATGCCGACAGCGAGTACTCGACCCAGCGGAACCGGTTGCGTCCGGCGCGAAGCTCGCGGAGGTAGCGCGGATAGCCCCACGGCGACGCAACAAGGAAGTGGAAGACCGACGACAGGATCATGAACGCGGCGATGGCCGGGCCGAGCCTGACGTCGAACAGCGTGTCGAGTTGGCCTGCTCCGTCGCCCGGAGGTCCGTCGAGGAACGTCGCTGTGACCGGCAACGAGAAGTCGTTGGACAGGGCGAGCATGGCTGCAGCGGAGAGACCGTGCAGCGAACCGAGGATCAGGTTGGTTCGGCGCAGTCGGGTCTCGTTCTGGGCCGGGGGAGGTGAAGGGGTCATCCTGTGGAGAGCTACGGATCGCGACGGGGCTGCGGATGCGTCTGCTTCGTCGGACTACGATCCGCGCCGGTCGAGAGAGGGACGAACAATGGGTGAATTGGACGGACGGGTCGCAGTGATCACGGGGGCCGGTGACGGCATCGGTGCAGGCATTGCCCGGGTCTTTGCCCGGGAAGGCGCGAAGGTCGTCATCGGCGAGATCAATGTCGGCACCGGCGAGGCCATGGCCGAAGAACTCGGCGACGCCGGGTCCTTCATCCGCACCGATGTCGGGAACCGCGGCGAATGCGAGGTGATGATCGAGCACGCCGTCGCTGCCTTCGGCAAGGTCGACATCCTCGTG
>CALKOE010000163.1 GCA_938091985.1 uncultured Acidimicrobiales bacterium
TTCGGCTTCGAGAGCTTCAGCTACGGCGACGGCGGACCCCGGTGGGAGCTGCCATTCGATGTCGCTCCACTGCCGATCGGCGGGGTCGACTCCGTCGTGGCCGTTCGCGGAGTGCTGGCCGACAATGGCCTCGGCGACGACTATCTCGCCGAGATCGAGATCGACGTCGTCACTCTCGCTGGGGTGGCGCAGACGGTCACCGTGAGCCACAACTGACAGCGCGCCGCTGGCAGTCGCCCGGGTGAAATCTCGGTTCGGGGGATTGCGGACGGCGTCTGGTGGGTTTGGATAGGTCAACGACCAACGCGAAGGAATCCGCAATGTCTGTGCACACCTGGCTCCACCTCGGGCCGATCCGCGACCGCCAGTGGGAGACAGCGGAATGCGGTCACCAGTGACCGCAGCAACCCCGACGACGACATCTCTCGCGGCCCGCTACCAGGCCATCCGCGACCAGACCGAGGCGCTGGCCTCGGTGCTGAGCCCCGAAGACCAGGTCGTCCAGTCGATGGCCGATGTCAGCCCGACGAAGTGGCACCGGGCCCACATCACATGGTTCTTCGAGACGTTTCTTCTTCTGCCCAATGGGTACGAGCCGGTTGAAGAGCTCTACGGCTTCCTCTTCAACTCCTACTATGAGGCCGTCGGCGACCGTCACCCTCGCGCTGAGCGCGGATTGATCGCTCGCCCGACGAACGCCGAGGTGGGCGAGTACCGCAGGCGGGTCGACGCATCGATGCATGAGCTGATGAGCTCAGACATCGGTCAGGCCGGTGAGGTCATGGCGTTGATCGAGCTCGGCCTCCATCACGAGCAGCAACACCAGGAGCTGCTGTTGATGGACATCAAACACGTGTTGTCTCGCAACCCGTTCGCCCCCGCCTACGACCCGCGGCCGGCTCCGTCTCACGCTCCGATGCCCGAGCTCGGATGGAAGCACCATCCGGGCGGCATCGTCGAGATCGGGCACCTCGGCGAGGGCTTTTCGTTCGACAACGAGACGCCGCGCCACCGGGCGCTGGTGCCACCACATCGGCTCGCTGATCGTCTCGTCACGAACGGCGAATGGCTCGAGTTCATGGCCGACGGTGGCTACGCCGACCCGGCGCTATGGCTCTCGGCCGGGTGGCAGACCGCAACGGCGCAGGGTTGGGACGCCCCGCTCTACTGGCTGCGCAGCGACGATGGCTGGGCACTGCACACCCTGACCGGCGTTCGTCCGATCGACCCGAGCGAGCCCGTTGTTCACGTCAGCTATTTCGAGGCCGAAGCCTTTGCCCGGTGGGCTGGTGCGCGGCTGCCGACCGAATTCGAGTGGGAAGCACACGCCTGCGATCAGCCGGTCGAGGGCAATCTGCTTCCGGCCGATCAGCTTCACCCGACCCGTGCGTCGGGCGAGGGTCTTCGTCAGATGTTCGGCGATGTCTGGGAGTGGACGGCCAGCGCCTACGCGCCCTACCCGGGATTCGCTCCCGCTCCCGGCGCCGTCGGCGAATACAACGGCAAGTTCATGATCGACCAGCAGGTGCTGCGAGGCGGATGTTGCATCACCCCAGGCGGGCACACCCGAGCGACCTATCGCAACTTCTTCCCGACCCATTCGAGGTGGATGTTCAGCGGTGTTCGACTCGCCGACGACGGAGGTCAATTGTGAGTGCGATCGACCAGGTCCAAGTCGACGTCCACCTCGGCGACGCCGATCTCGCTGCCGCCCTTCGCTCCGACGTGGGCAATGGGCTGCTCCTCCCCCAAAAGGAGCTGCCCCCGAAGTGGCTCTACGACGAGCGCGGGAGTGATCTGTTCGACCAGATCACCCGACTCGAGGAGTACTACCCGACGGAAGCCGAACGGGAGATTCTCCTTCGGCACGCAACGACGATCATCGAACGAGCTGACGCCGACACGATCGTCGAACTCGGCGCCGGCACCTCCGACAAGACGCGAGCTCTGCTCGATGCCGGCCGTGACCACGGGAGCCTCCGACGGTTCGTCCCGTTCGATGTGAGCGAGGAGTTCCTCCGGGTCACCGCCACGACGTTTGCCGAGAAGTACCCCGGCCTGGAGGTCCACGGCGTCGTCGGCGATTTCGATCGCCACCTCGGTCAAATTCCGGACGGTGGCCGCCGGATGATCGTGCTGCTCGGCGGCACGATCGGTAACTACCCGACCGTCGCTCGCAAGGAGTTCCTCCGACAGATGGTCGCCGGAATGATCCCGGGCGACCGGCTTCTGCTGGGCACTGATCTCGTGAAGGACCCGGCCCGTTTGGTGCTCGCCTACGACGATCCTCAGGGCGTGACTGCGGCATTCAACAAGAACGTGCTGCAGGTGATCAACCGCGAGCTCGGGGGTCACTTCGATCTCGACCAGTTCGACCATGTCGCGACCTGGGACCCGATCGAGGAGTGGATGGACCTCGGACTCCGGAGCCGAATCGACCAACAGGTCAGCGTCGACGATCTCGATCTGATGGTCGATTTCGAGCGAGGTGAGTATCTGCGAACCGAGGTGTCGGCGAAGTTCCGGCTGGCCTCGTTGGCCGACGAACTCGCCTCGGTCGGGCTTCACGTGGAGCAATGGATGACCGACTCGGCCGGAGACTACGCCGTGAGCCTCAGCGTGGGGCGCTGAACCGCACGGTGACAGCGAAAACAGTCGGAATCGGGGAATAATTCTCCCTGCGCCAAAGTTGAGCGTATTGCACTCAGGTTTTCTGCACTACACTCGATATTTCACGGAGGTTCCCCACCATGGCGCTCGATCCCAATCGCTGGACACTCAAGACGACAGAGGCATTCTCCGCGGCGACTGAGGCGGCGCGTGCGGCTTCTCACCCCGAGGTGGTGCCGGCGCACCTCCTCACTGCCTTGCTGGGGCAAGAAGACGGCATTGTGCTGCCGCTGCTGCACAAGGTCGGCGTCGATGTGCCGGCAGCTCGCAATGAAGCTGCCGACGCACTCGCGAAGCTCCCCAACGCCTATGGGTCAGATCCTCAGCTCTCGAAGGAGCTGCGAGAGGTTCTCGATCAGGCCGATCAGGTTCGCGAGGAGCTCCAAGACGAGTACCTCTCGACCGAGCACATCCTGTTGGCGCTGAACAACGCGATCGGGGTCGAGAAGGAGATCCTTCTCGGAGCGCTGCGCGAGGTTCGTGGCAGCCACCGAGTGACGAGTCAGACCCCTGAGAATCAGTACCAAGCGCTTGAGCGCTTCGGCCGAGATCTCACCGAAGCGGCCCGATTGGGCGAGCTCGACCCCGTCATCGGTCGCGACGACGAGATCCGCCGGGTGATCCGGGTGCTGTCGCGCCGAACGAAGAACAACCCGGTGCTCATCGGCGAGCCCGGTGTGGGCAAGACCGCGATCGTCGAGGGACTCGCCAGTCGCATCGTCGAAGGCGACATCCCCGAGTCGCTGAAGAACAAGCGTCTCATCAGCCTCGACATCTCCTCGATGGTCGCCGGAGCGAAGTACCGCGGCGAGTTCGAAGAACGCCTCCAGTCCGTGCTGAAAGAGATCGAAGACGCCGACGGCGAGATCATCACCTTCGTCGATGAGATGCACACTGTCGTCGGGGCCGGTGGCGCCGACGGCGCGATGGACGCC
>CALKOE010000164.1 GCA_938091985.1 uncultured Acidimicrobiales bacterium
CATCTCGTCCTGCTCGTCGACCGCCACGACGACCGGACGGTCGCCGTTGGCAGGGTCAGCCATCAACGCCGGCCTTCTCGTAGGCGTCGACGATGTCTTGAACGATTCGGTGGCGCACGACGTCGCGGGAACCGAGACGAACGAAGCTGACGCCATCGATCCCTCCGAGGATGGGTTCGAGGCCCAACAGGCCGCTCTTGCCCATCTGCACGTCGACCTGGGTGACATCGCCCGTGATCACCGCTTTCGAACCGAAGCCGATGCGGGTGAGGAACATCTTCATCTGCTCAGGCGTGGTGTTCTGCGCCTCGTCGAGAATGATGAACGAGGAATTGAGGGTGCGACCGCGCATGAATGCCAGCGGGGCAACTTCCACAACGCCGCGCTCCATCAGGCGTTCGACGCCGTCCAAGCCCACCATGTCGTTGAGTGCGTCGTAGAGGGGCCGGAGATACGGGTCGACCTTCGCCATGAGGTCGCCGGGGAGGAAACCGAGACGCTCTCCGGCCTCGACCGCAGGCCGGGTGAGGATGATGCGTTCGACAGTGCCGGCCTGCAACGCCGCGCACGCCATGGCGACCGCCAGCCACGACTTGCCGGTGCCCGCGGGGCCGATGCCGAACGTGATGACGTTGCCATCGATCGCTTCGACATACGTCTTCTGACCGCTCGACTTGGGACGAATGACGCGACCCTTGTCGGCTTTCAGGATCTCATGAGAGAAGACCGACGACGGCTTTTCGTCTTGGCGCACCATGTCGATCGTGCGGCCGAGCGAGCGCTCGTCGAGCCGTTGGCCGCGCTCGGCGAGCACGACGAGTTCCTCGAAGAGAGTCTGCACCACGGACGCGCTGGGTCCGGCCAGATGGACCTCGTTGCCCCTCACCGTCACGTCGGTGTCAGGGAAGGCTTCTTCGATCAGGCGCAGATGCCGGTCGTGTTCACCCACAAGCGCGCTCATCAGATGGTTGCCCGGGATGCGGATGGTGATTGGGTGTTCGCTCATCGTTCACCGGAATGGTACCGGTACCCTCGCGCGTCGTGGACGCAGATTCTCCGCTCCGCCCTTTGGGACTCACCGCCGACGACCCGTTGGCCGGGCTTGACGGCTGGCTCGCGGCTGGCCGAGTCGATGCCGCGGCGGCCCAACGAGCGAGGCAACGCTGGTTGGAACGTCAGGCGGCAGAGGAAGCCACCCTCAGCGGGGTACTCATGGATCTCGCCGAACGCGGCCGAGCGGTGACGGTCCACGACTCACTCGGCCACAGCACCCGTGGCCCCGTCGTAGCCCTCGGTGCCGACTTCGTGATTGTTCGAGAACCACGTCTCGGCGACGTCGTGATTCCGTTGGAAGCAGTCGCCACCGTGAGAGCGGCCCCCGGCGAGTCCTCGGTCGTCGGCGATCGCGTGGTGACGCTCGAGCTCGTCTTCGCTCATGCCCTCACCGAGCTCGCTACACAACGGCCGACAGTCCTCATCTCAACTGCTGGCGAGGAATTCAGAGGCGAGCTTCGTTCCGTCGGTGTCGATGTCGTCTCGGTGGCGATCGAATCTGAGCATCGCGACGTGATCCACGTTGCGATGGCGGCGATCAACCACCTGGTGCTGCTCGCTCGCTAACGACCGCGGGCGCGCCGCTGGCGTTCGAGGAACCGATAGACGTCGAGCAGGTCGATTCCCGGAAACGGGCTGAACTCGCGCTCTGACGGCGGTAACGCCGAGAGCACATGGCTGCGCTCAGCAGCCGAGGGCCAGGCGATATCGCGCCACTCGCCGACCAACTGCGGATCCGGCTCGATCTCGCGACCGCGAGCGAACTCCCGACGCAGCGTGTCTGCGCCCCGAAACACTTGTGCGTGTTGTGCCGTGGTCCCGAGCGAAATCGCGTGAGGCAGGCGATCGGTCTCGGTCTCGATGTAGGTGGTGCAGAAGTATTCGTCTTCGTCGCACACCGTGAACTGGCTGTGCAGCAGGAAGCTCCCGTGGGCGTTCCATGCCTGCCGGCTCCCCCACTGGCGAGGCACCCGTTGCCCCTCGAGTCCGCCATCCGATGCCTCGGGAAACATGATCCCGTCGTTCTCATACGCCTTGTTGATCACACCTTCGCTGTCGGTGCGAAGGAAGTGACACGGGATCTCGAGGTGCCGCGTCGCGAGGTTGGTGAAGCGGTGGGCGGCCATCTCGTAGGAGATGTAGAACGTCTCCTTGAGGTCCTCGACCGAGATGTCTTTCTGCTTCTTGGCCTCCCGGAGAAAGTCGACCGAGGGGCCCTCCGGCGCGAGCACGGCCGCCGCGAAGTAGTTCGATTCGATTCGCTGCCGGAGGTACTCGCCGAAGTCGGTCGTGTCGACGTGTTCGAGCACGAAGTGCCCCAGCGTCTGGAGAACCACAGATCGAGCCTGACGAATTCGAAGACCGCCGCGATCCGGGATGAAGATGATGCGGTCTCGGGTGTCGGTGATGCTGCGGGCAGTACGGGGGATGGAGCCGACCCGCTCGATGGTGAAGCCGTGGATCGCCGCGATCTCGGTGAGCACCCGTTCGCTGATCGGGCCGGTGCCGCCGTAGCCGGCGCGCTGCAGGGTGGCGTTGGCCACAGCTTCGATCTCGGCGAAATAGTTGCTGCGCGTCCGCATCTCTTCGCGCAGCGAGATGTTTGCGGCTCGGGCGTAATCAGCGAATCGCCGCTGGTCAGGAGCATCCTCGGTGCCGCCGGCCTGGGCGGCCACGAGGCCCCAAAGAGTCATCACATGTTCGAGCACGTCATCGCCGATCTTGGCCGACGGCTTCAACAGGGGAAGGCCAAGTTCTCGATAGCGCGGGTCTTCCTGCGCCCGGGCCACGCCGATCTCGAGTTCGGCTCGGCGATCCGGTGCCTTTGCGTCCAGCAGGTCAGCGGTGGTTGTTCCCAACGCCTCCGCGAGTTCGCGCAAGAAGCTGATCTTCGGCTCGACCTTGCCGTTCTCCAACTGACTCAAATACGGCGCCGGACGACCGGTCATCGCGCTCACGTCGGCCAGAGTTGCGTCGCGGCGACGGCGGGCATGGCGGATGCGTGCGCCGAGCACCAACGGGTCAAAGTCCTCTGCCATGCCCCAAAGATTGACAGAAGTTCTGATGAATGTGAAGTCGACCCCCAAAATTTGTGCCATACATGTCTTGTTTTGCATCACAAGAAGGCCCAAACTTGGTTCAGAGACCCCATTCGACGATCGAGGGAGGAGGAATGGCGATGACACTGCCCACTGCGTCCGCTCACGCGGCTGTCACTCCCGCCGTTCCGAACGCCGCGGCGGCTGCACACCCGCTGGCCTCCTCGCTGCTCACCGACGAGGCACTCACATTCCTCGGCTCCCTGCACGCGGTGTTCGAGCCGACTCGCCGCCGGCTTCTCGAGGCTCGCGTCGAGCGCCAGCGACGCATCGATGACGGCCTTCGTCCCAAGTTCCGCGCCGACACCGCCCACATCCGCTCGGGCGGCTGGACGGTCGCGAGTGCTCCCGCCGACCTCACCAACCGTCGAACCGAGATCACCGGCCCGGTTGCCCGTGACTTCATGATTCAGGCGCTCAACAGCGGTGCCGATGTGTTCATGGCCGATTTCGAAGATGCAACCGCCCCGACGCTCGACAACTTGCTCCAAGGCCAGGCCAATGTCGCCGAGGCCTACCGCGGCGAACTGACCCCGCCGCCCTTCACCACCACGCTCATGGTCCGTACCCGCGCCTGGCACCTCGACGAGAAGCACCTCGCCGTGAATGGTGAGCCGATGGCAGCAGCGCTCGTCGACTTCGGTCTTTGCGTGTTCCACAACGCAGCAGCGGCCTCCGCTCGCGGGACGGCGCCCTACTTCTATCTCCCGAAGGTGGAGGGACAAGACGACGCCCGCCTTTGGAACGACGTGTTCGACTTCGCCGAACGCGAACTCTCGCTCGGGGCCGGGACGATCCGAGCCACCGTGCTCATCGAGACGATCCTCGCCGCGTTCGAGATGGAGGAGATCCTCTACGAGATGCGCGATCACATCACGGGGCTGCACACGGGCAACTGGGACTACCTGTTCAGCGTGGCCAAGACGTTTCGTGAAGACCCGTCGTTCGTGTTGCCCGACCGGGAACTCATCTCTGTCACCACACCATTCATGCGGGCGTTCACCGAGTTGCTCGTCGCAACCTGCCACCGGCGCGGCGCCCACGCAATCGGCGGCATGTCGGGTGTGATCCCCGGCGGCGACGACAACGAGCGCATCTCCAGCGCCCTGCGCAAGGTGTCGGTCGACAAGCGACGAGAAGCCGGCGATGGATTCGACGGCACACGCATCGCTCACCCCGACCTCGTGCCGGTGGCCCGTGCCGAGTTCGACAAGGTCCTCGGGTCTCGCCCGAACCAGATCGCTCGCCAACGCGACGACGTCTACGTCACCGCCGAAGACCTCTTGACCCTGCCTGGTTCCGTGGGCGCGGTGACCATCAACGGCGTTCGCACCAACATTCGCATCGTCATCGGCTATCTCGGCGAGTGGCTGTCGGGCACCGCTGCGGTCGCCATCGACGATCACCTCGAAGACACGGCCATGGCCGAGGTCTGCCGAGCGCAGCTGTGGCAGTGGCGCCACCACGCAGTCGAGGTCGCCGACGGACAGATTCTCGACGACACGCTCCTCGACGCGCTCATCGAAGAAGAGTTCGCCACCCTCCGCGCCAGCCTCGACCCCGACCATTGGGCGTCACGGCGCTACGACGACGCACGCGACCTGCTGCACACCCTCTGCACGACCGTCGACTACCCCGAATTTCTCACCATTCCGGCCTACGACCTGCTCTGAGAAAGTAGCGGGGGTCTGACCCCCGCTACATCTCAGAGCGATCGAGGCCAGGACCACCCCCGATCTCACAACGAGACTCGAATAATCAGGAGAATGCAATGAACCCGAGCTTCGCCGAACAGGTGACTGCCCTTCAGAAGGACTGGGACGACAATCCCCGTTGGAACGGCGTACAGCGCGACTACACCGCAGAGGACGTCGTTCGTCTGCGCGGCTCCGTCACCCCCGAGCACACGCTCGCCCGTCAGGGTGCCGAAAAGCTGTGGGACCGCATCAACGACATGGACTACGTCCACGCGTTGGGTGCAATGACCGGCGGCCAGGCGATCCAGTACGCCAAGGGCGGCCTTCCCGCCATCTACCTGTCCGGTTGGCAGGTCGCGGGCGACGCGAACCTCGCCGGTCAGGTCTACCCGGACCAGTCGCTCTACCCCGCGAACTCGGTGCCGTCGGTTGTCTCGCGCATCAACAACGCGCTGCGTCGTGCAGACCAGATCGAATGGGCCGAGACCAACGGCAGCCCGTCGATCGACTACATGCTGCCGATCGTGGCCGATGCCGAGGCCGGCTTCGGCGGTCCCCTCAACGCCTACGAGCTCATGAAGTCGATGATCGAATCAGGCGCTGCCGGTGTCCACTGGGAAGATCAGCTCAGCTCGGCCAAGAAGTGTGGCCACATGGGCGGCAAGGTCCTCATCCCGACGAAGCAGCACGTGACCACTCTCAACGCCGCTCGTCTCGCAGCCGATGTGGCGGGTACACCGACGATCGTCCTCGCCCGCACCGACGCCCTGGCGGCGAACCTGCTGACAACCGACGTCGACGAGCGTGACCAGGAGTTCCTCACCGGCGAGCGCTCGGCTGA
>CALKOE010000165.1 GCA_938091985.1 uncultured Acidimicrobiales bacterium
GCAGCCCTACGTGAGCTGGGTCCCCTTCCGCAACGCCCACCCGATCATGCAAGAGCTCATGCGGCTCTACGTGCTCGAGGAGCTCGACGATGCCGCCGGCCAGTTCTTCGCGACCTCCCGACCGATCGAGGAGCTCTATGACTGCGAGGCAGACCCGCACGAGATCAACAACCTCGCCGCCGACCCTGCCCATCTCGCCACCCTCGAACGGCTGCGAGCCGAATGCGATCGCTGGATGGCCGACGTGGGCGACCAGGGCGAGGTCAGCGAAGCGCAGATGGTGGCCGCCTGGTATCCCGATGGTGTGCCTGCCGTGCCACCGCCGCTGTTGATCCCCGTGACCGCAACCGATCCCGGCAACGCCCCGGCTCACGACAGCACCGACGTCGACGGCCCCGCGCTCGTGCAGATCCACAGCGGCATCCAAGGCGCCACCATCGAGTATCGACTCGATGACGATCCACATTGGCGGCTCTATACGGGCCCGATCCGCATTGCTGCGGGTTCATCGGTCAACATCCATGCACGGGCCGACCGCATCGGGTTCACCCCGAGCCCCGAGGTCACCCTTCACGTCAGGAGTCAGTAATGACAGAAGTCCCACCGATCCTGCATCTCGAGCCCGTCGGCGAGAACCGCTACGCCGTCGCGAATCTCGGCGATGCGGCAGTCAATCCCGTGGTGTTCGGCGGACAGTTGCTCGCCCAGATGATCACCGCCGCCGGCGCACACAGCCCGGGCAAGACGGTGAAGACCATCCACACCACCTTTGCGCGAGCTGCCCGCGTCGACGCCGACACCGAGCTGATTGTCGACACCTTTCACTCGGGCCGTGCGTTCGCGAGCCACACCATCACCGCGGTGCAGGGTGACCGCGTGTGCGCCCGAGCCCAGGTGCTCACCGACGCCGACGAACCGGACCTGATCGAGCACCACGACCCTGCGCCGACGCTCACGCCGCCTAGTGGCGAGGGCGCCACCGGTCACTCGGTGTTCCCTGGCGGCGAGTTCGTGATCGCCGACGACGTCGACCTGGTCGACAGCGCAGCCCCCGTCGGCCCGCCGGAGCTGACCGTCTGGTACCGAAGTCTCGAAACGCCCGACGAACCGCTGATCAACCAGGCCGTGCTCTCATGGGGCACCGACGGCTTCCTGATCGGCACCGCCATGCGCCCCCACGCAGGGATGGGCTACGACCGAGCCCACGTCGACCTGTCAACCGGGGTGGTGGGCCACACGCTCACATTCCATCGGCCGTTCTCGATGACCGACTGGCTTCTCATGCAGCATGAGGCACCCTTCGCCGGCGGCGGACGCAGCTACGGCCGATGCCACATCTTCGACTCCAGCGGCGCACTCGTGGCGAGCTACATCCAGGACAACATGATCCGAGCCATGCCCGACGGCCAAGCGGGCAAAGGTATGTAGATCGGCCGCTGTCACACCCCCTCCGTAGGATGGGTGTTGCTCGGTCACCGGCCTCGAGTTTCGTGACCCGGCCGTTCACAGCTGGCACTTCCCCATGATTTGAAGGGACTGCTCGTCGTGTTCGATCAGTGGCGAACCGAACTCCACAACCTGTCGGTCGACGACCTCGACCGTCGTTCGTTGTGCGATGCCGCGGGTGCCTCGGGTCGGTTGCGGGCGGCACTCGACGCGTTCGACGGGCGGGTCGCCGCGGCGGTGTCACGTCTGGACGACGGCGGCCCGGGAGCGTCCGTGGTCTTTCGCGGCGCGTCGAAATGCTCGCAGCGAGAGGCCGACCGACGCGCAAGAAGGGCCGAAGCGCTGTCCCTACTGCCGTCCGCGGCCGATGCCCTGGGGGCAGGGACGATCACGGCCGAACATGTCGACACGCTGGCTCGTGCCGCGCAAGCAACTTCGCCCGAGGCCGTCGAACAGTCCGACCTGTTGGCCAAGGCCAAGTGCAAACCGGCCGACCTGTTGTCGAAAGACGCCCGGGAGTGGACCCGCAGGCAACAGACCGAGGCCGACCTCGTGGCTGTTCAGGCGCGCCGGGTGGCCGCACGCAGGAGCGTGATCTTCGAGTCCGACAGCGGGATGATTGTCTTGCATGCCGAGTTCGATCCCGTCACCGGCGCCCGAGTGCGCTCGGCTCTCGACACCGTCTGTGACCGCTTGTTCCACGCCGACGGTGGCCGCGACTCCGCTGGCGTCGAGCGCACCTCCGAGCAGCGCCGCGCCGACGCATTGGCCGAGTTGATCATCGAGACCTCGGGTTCCGGATCGCGGTCGGGGTCGGTCCGCACCCAGCTGGTCGTGATCGCTCACGCCGACGGCACCGCGGAGATCCCTGGCGTCGGAGCGATCCCCGCCGCGGAACTCGCGAAGCTCGCCTGCAACTCCGACCTCTTCGGCGTCGTGTTCTCCACCGATGGCCAGCCGCTCTGGCACGGCACAAGGGCCCGGCTTGCCGACGACAATCAGTGGCGGGTGTTGATTGCTCGCGATGGCGGCTGCGTCATTTGCACCGCCCATCCGTCGAAGTGTGAGGCCCACCATGTGGTCTTCGCCGGATTCCCGACCAACGGACCGACCGACATCGACAACCTCGCCCTGGTGTGTCGACACGACCATCACCTGATCCACGACCAGGGCTACACACTCGTCAGACAACCCGACGGATCATGGCGACTCGTCCCGCCGTGATCCTCGCTAGCGATCCCCGGTGATCACCCGGGAGAATTCCTCGGCAGTGGTGATGGTCGCGAGCATCGACAGGGTGTGTTCGATCACCGAGTCGGCGTAGTCGGCCGGCAACCCGGCCACCGCGTCGCGCACGAGAACGACCTGATAGCCGAGGTCGACGGCGTTGATGCAGAGGCCGAGGATGCCGACATTCACCGACACGCCGGTGGCGACGATCGTCGTGATGCCCATGTTGCGCAGCATCTGGTCGAGCGAGGTCGACATGAACGGCGTCATGCCGTGCATGCGGGCGACGACGATGTCGGAGGGTTCGGGACCCAATTCCGCGACCAGAGCCGCGCCTGGCGTGCCGATCTCGGTGGGCACCACACCCTGCTCTCGGCGGAGCTTCTCGCCCATCGCGAAGATCTTGCAGTTCTCGGTTGCGCCGGCACCGTCGGCTCGGTGTTCGGCCGTGCAATGCACCACTCGTGCGCCGGCCGCACGAGCGGAGCGACACACCGCGGCGGCGTTCGCGACCGTGCCGGTCTCGGCCACTCGATCGACCAGGGCCGGGAGCAGTGCACCCTCGCCCACAACGCCCTGTTGAAGCTCCATCGTCAATACGGCCGTCGTCGTGGGGTTCAACAACCCCTTCAGGCGTTCCTGGTTCTTCCTGGCTTTTTCAGCATCGTCCACAGTGCTGCCATGATGGCCCAACGCGTTGATGAATGGGAGCAATCGACACATGTGGGATTTCGAAACCGAGCCTGACTACCAGGCAAAGCTGGACTGGGCCGACGAGTTCGTCCGCGAAGAGGTTCAGCCCCTCGATCATGTCCTCGGCAGCCCGTTCGACAAGAGCGACCCGCGGGTCATCAACCTGATCCGGCCGCTCCAGCAGCAGGTCAAAGACATGGAATTGTGGGCTTGTCACCTCGGACCCGAGCTCAACGGCCCCGGGTACGGCCAGGTGAAGCTCGCACTGCTCAACGAAATCCTCGGCCGCTCCGGTTGGGCGCCCACGATCTTCGGCTGCCAGGCCCCCGACTCGGGCAACGGCGAGATCATCGCCCACTACGGCACCGAGGAGCAGAAGGCCCTCTACCTCGAGCCGCTGCTCGAGAACCACATCTCGTCGTGCTACTCGATGACCGAGCCGCACGCCGGCGCCGACCCGACCCTGTTCACCACACGAGCCGAGCTCGACGGCGACGAGTGGGTGATCAATGGCGAGAAGTGGTTCTCCTCCAACGCCAAGTACTCCACCTTCCTCATCACCATGGCGGTCACGAACCCCGATGTGAGCGCCTACCAGGGCATGTCGATGTTCATCATTCCGATGGACACGCCGGGTATCGAGATCGTCCGCAATGTCGGAATCGGCACCGAATCCGAAGAGCACGCATCCCATGCCTACCTTCGCTACAACGACGTCCGCGTCCCCGCAGATCATGTGCTCGGCGGGGAGGGGCAAGCATTTGCCATCGCCCAGACACGCCTCGGCGGCGGACGCATCCATCACGCGATGCGAACCATCGCCACGCTCAAGACTGCGTTCGACATGATGTGTGAGCGGGCCCTCTCGCGTGACGTGCGCGGCGGCAACCTCGCGTCGCTCGGCATCACCCAGGAGAAGATCGCCGACAGCTGGATCGAGATCGAACAGTTCCGGTTGCTCGTACTGCGCACCGCCTGGCTGATCGACAAGCACAACGACTATCGCCGAGTCCGCAAGGACATCTCGGCGATCAAGGCCGCGATGCCGAAGGTGCTCCACGACGTGGTCCAGCGGTCGATGCACCTCCACGGTTCGCTGGGGATCTCCAACGAGATGCCGTTCAGCGGCTGGATGGTCGCGGCTGAGGTCATGGGCCTCGCCGACGGACCGACCGAGAACCACAAGGTCGTGCTCGCCCGACAGCTTCTCAAGGGCTACCAGCCCCACGAGGGGCTCTTCCCTCGAGGCCACCTTCCCGCAGTGCGCGAGTCGGC
>CALKOE010000166.1 GCA_938091985.1 uncultured Acidimicrobiales bacterium
CCGAGGGCTTCGAGTTCGGAGCCGACGACTACCTGAGAAAGCCCTTCTCACCCGTCGTCTTGACGGCGCGGCTCCGGTCGCTGATCCGGCGAGGCGCGACCACGCCGGCCATGACCGTCGCTGCGGGCGGCCTTGTGCTCGACCCCGGCACCCGCCGCTGTATTCGCGGCGACGATCGCATCGAGCTGACGCCGCGAGAGTTCGCGGTGCTCGAGGTGCTCATGCGGCGTTCACCCGATGCCGTCGCGAAGCAGGATCTCATCGATGAGGTGTGGGGTCTCGACTTCGATGGTGACCCGAACATCGTCGAGGTCTACATCGGGTATCTGCGCCGAAAGGTCGACAAGCCGTTCGCCGCCGCGTCGATCGCGACGGTCCGCGGCTACGGCTATCAGGTGGTCTCGCCGTGAGTTTCGGCTCGGTTCGGATCCGACTGACCGGCTTGGTGGTGCTCGTCGCAGCGCTGGCGATGCTGCTCGCCGCGACCGTCGGGGTGTCGCAGATCCGCGACAGCCTGGTGGACGACGTGCTCGACGACGTCGCGTCGTCGACGCTGTTCGTCGAGGGTGTGCTCTTCGACGAGCCGGAGTTCTCCGCTCAGGAGTTCGACTTCATTCTTCCCGAGCTCGAGTCGGTCACTGTCGATCTCGACCGCATGGGCGCGCTCGATCCGCTCCTCTCGGAGATGGGTCGTTCGCGAGACGACGGCCTGGCGGTGCTTCACAGCTTCGGCGTCGTGGCCATCGTCGGGATCGACGGGCGCCCCTCCGAGCTGGTCGAGGTCGACCCCATCGCCTACGGCGAACCGGTGGCCTTCGAGTTCAACCTCTACGACATCGTCGCTGTCGTGTTCGACTTCGACGGCGACGATCTCTTCGCTGCGGCGTCGACCTCGTCGTTCTTCGACGAGGGCACGTTGAACGGCGACCTGTTCGACGACCTCACCGACCAGCGCTTCATCGAAGCTCAGCAGTCGTCTGAGTTCGAGTCGACCACGACCGAGCTGGGCGGCGTGGAGTTCGTGGTGTTGGCCGACGTCGCCGACGTCACCCGTAGCGTCGACAAGATCCGCTCGGTGCTGTGGGTGACGATGCCGGTACTGGTGGCACTCGCCGCCGTGGCCACCTGGATCCTCACGGGGCAAGCGTTGTCGCCGGTGAAGCGTATGACGCGCCAGGTCGCGGTGATCTCTGGTGGCACGCTCCACGAGCGGGTGGCAGTCCCTGGCACCGGCGACGAGATCCAGGAGCTGGGTCTCACCATGAACGGGATGCTCGACCGGCTCGAGGAGGACGATCAGCGACTACGCCAATTCATCTCTGACGCGTCGCACGAGTTGCGGTCGCCGGTTGCCGTGCTGAGGAGTGAGGCTGAGGTCGCGCTGCGAGCGGGCGGCCCGAGCGGCGAGAGCGAACTTGCCCAGGGGGTGCTGGGGGAGAGCCTTCGCCTCGAACGCATCGTCGCCGACCTGCTGGTGCTCGCACGCGGCGACGAGGCCCGCTCGCCGATGAACTTCTCGGCGATCGACCTCGACGACATCGTTCTGGCGGAAGCCGGTCGACGTCGCCGGGTGCCCGTCGATGTCAGTGCGGTGTCGGCCGGACGAGTCCACGGCACCCGAGAGGGGTGTGAGCGGGTCCTTGTGCACCTGCTCGACAACGCGGCCCGCCATGCCGCGAGCTCGGTGAGCGTGGCGCTGCAGACCAGCGAAGGTTCGGTGGTGCTCACAGTCGACGACGACGGTCCGGGTATTCCGCTGGCAGATCGCGACCGGGTCTTCGAGCGTTTCACGCGGCTCGAGGCGGCGCGCACGCGTGACACCGGTGGCGCTGGTCTCGGCTTGGCGGTCGTCGCCGCCACCGTTTCGGCGATGGGTGGGGAGATCCTGATCGAGGATGCCCCGGCCGGCGGAGCGCGGTTTCGTGTCGTGTGGGCCGCCGCAAGCTGACCTTCGCAGACTTTGCCGGCGGCTGACTTGGCAAAACTGAAACTGACGCACCGTCAGGGGGAATTCTGTTCCACAGACGGACGCTTCGTGGTCGATCACTTTTCGCGATAGCTACTAGCACGAACAATCATCAAGGTTCACGGGACTTTCACGCTGGGTTTTCCTAGGTTACTTGTCGTAGCCGAACGGGGCACCGCAGCCACACCACGGGGTGTGGCGAGGGCTCCAGGGAAGCGGGTAGAGAGATGCTGGAGATCATGGAACCGGTGGAGACGCCGACGGGTCCGGTCAGTTCGACCGAGTGGATGGATGTGGCGGCCTGTGCCGGCCACAGCGACCTGTTCTTCGCCCCGTTCGCCGAGAGGCCTGAGGCCCGAGTGCGACGCGAAGCAGCGGCCCGAGTCATCTGCCAGGGCTGCGTCGGGCTGAGCGCCTGTCGCGCCTACGCCCGAGGAAACCGCGAGCTGGGTTTCTGGGGTGGCGAGAGCGAGTCGGAGCGAGCCGAAGCCGGCTTCCCTCCCACCACGCCGATCATCGGTCGCAAGCGTGTCGCCGAGCAGCGTGCTCGAGACGCGATGGCCAACGCATCCTGACTACGGTCGGGGGCATGAGCCCTCGAGTCCTGGTCTGAGCAGCAACTGAGCGAATCTCCTTGCTGCGCGCCGTCTCGCGACGGTGAATCCAACCCCATCACCGAACCGGCCGCTGACCTCGCGCCCGGTGGAACTCGGCCGGCGACCGTTTCGGTCGACGTGGGCAGTTTCCGGATGGGCACGGACAACGGTCGTTTTCCCGCAGACCGCGAAGGTCCGGTCCGAGAGGTCTCCACCGAAGCCTTCGAGATCGCGGCTCGACCCGTGACCAATGCCGACTTCGCGCACTTCGTCGAAGCGACCGCGTTGACGACGATCGCGGAGAGCGATGGCTGGTCGTTCGTGTTCGGTGGTCTGTTGCCCGACGATTTCCCTCCGACCCGTGGGGTCGTCGGTGCAGAG
>CALKOE010000167.1 GCA_938091985.1 uncultured Acidimicrobiales bacterium
GGTCATCGACGAGAACGACCCGAGGTGGAGCGGTAGGCATGGTCAGACCGTATCTCTGCGGGCCGCGCCGACAAGAGGGACGAACAACTCGACCTCGGTGCCGGTCCCGTGGCTGGAGCGGATGTCGACGACTCCGCCGACTCGCTCCATCCGGCCCACGATCGATTCCTTCACACCGAGGCGGTCCTCGGCCACGGCCTCGGGGTCGAAGCCCGTGCCGGTGTCGCGCACGAACACCCGCACACCGTCGTCTTCGAGCTCCGCGTAGACCGAAACCTGTGCGCAGCCCGACCATTTCGCGGCGTTGGTCGCCGCTTCGCCCATCGCACCCATCAACGCCTCAAGGCTGGTGTCGAGCGCGATGTCGCCGACGACGACGGTCTCGACGGCGACGTCGAATCGGTCTTCCACCATCGCCGCGACCCGGTCGACTGAGTTCTTCAGCGTCGTGGCCGAGGGGTCGTCGGAGTCGGCATAGAGCCATCGACGAAGCTCGCGTTCTTGTTGACGAGCCAGTTGGGCGATCACCGACGGATCATCGGTGCGTTGGATGAGCGCGAAGGTCTGCAAGACCGAATCGTGGAGATGGGCCGCCATGTCGGCACGCGCATCGGCGTGGAGACGGCGCCGCCGCTCTTCGGTGCGGTCGCGCATGAGGACAGCGATCCATGGCCCGACGATGAGCGCCACACCGCCGAGCACGAGCGTGGTGGCCAGCAAGCTGCTGCGAATCACCTCGAATGAGACGTTGCCGGCAATGAGGGCAGTGATGCCGGCGCCAACCACGATGATGCCCGCGGCAATGCGAAATGCTTCCGTGCGGGTGGCCTCGAGCTGCGGTTGCACCTGCCACACGACCACGCCGACACCGATTCCCACGACCACAACCGGCCACACCACCTCTGGCGGGAATCCGATTCCCATCGCGCTCTGGGAGAGCACCAACCCCAGCACGATCAACCCGAGGCCAGCACCGCGGCGCGGTTCGGAGATCTCGTGCTCCTCCGGTTCGGTGGTCGGCCCGGGCGGAAGGATCAGCCACCCGATCAGATACAGCAGCACCCCGGTGCCGGTGATGCCGAGCACGATGGCCGCGATCCGCACGACAGCCGGCTCCACGCCGACCGCCCGAGCCAAACCGGCGCACACGCCGGCGACCACACGGTCGTTCGTCGATCGGTTCGGCAGGTTTCTGCTCGGGGTGGTGGCGGCCTCGGTCACCTCTCCATGCTCGCACGAACCGCGCTCGATGCGACTCGGGGTCGATCCCGGAGCGGGCCCTGACCTCTCAGGGTCGAATCAGGGTTGACCCCGATAGGCACACGCCGGCTCGACCGTCAGAGTTGGGGGCATGAACGAAGAGTCGACGACCGACGACCCCACCCAGGAGATTCCCCCACCTCCTCCCCCAGGCGATCCCACTGCTCCCCGACGGCTGCGGCGTAGCTACAACGACCGCATGATCGCCGGCGTGGGCGGTGGGATCGCCGAGCACTTCGGCATCGACCCCATCATCGTCCGACTCGGTTTCGTCGCCCTTGCGCTTCTCGGCGGCAGCGGCGTCGGCCTGTATCTCATCGCCTGGCTGGTCATGCCTCACGCATATGAGGACGAGAGCCCGGCGGTCAATGCGCTGCGGGGTGGACGCCGACCGGGAGGCCGAGCCTTTCTGGTGATCGGACTCCTGCTGGTCGGCATCGTCGTCCTCTCGAGCTCCCTCTTCTGGTTGCCGCTCGGCGACGGACTATTCCTCCCGCTGCTGATCCTCGCCGCCGGAATCGCCCTTCTGGTGTGGCCGAGCGACGGCGCCCGCTGGCACTCGCAGTGGCACATGGATCAAGACGAGTGGCGCGCCGAACGAGACGCGGTGCGCTCCGAATGGCGCCGCGAGCGAGACGAGTGGCGGCGAAACCGGCGCGGATGGCGCCATGGCTACCGTCACGGCGTCCAGGCCGACTATTCCGGAGAAGGCCCGCCCGCCCCGACGGCCGCTGCACCCAACCCAGCCGACCCGGACGCGACCCGCCAGTCCTACCTTCCGCCCCCGGTCATGCCGCGGCCCGTTGCGCCCAAACCGCCCCGCCGACAGCGTCGCCCCGCCTTCCTGGGGCCCATCGGCCTTGCCCTCGTGTTGCTCTTTGCCGGGCTCTCGGTCTTCGCCGATCGCGTCGGCTGGTGGAGCACCGACCCGGCCTCGTTCCTGGCCGTGTGTCTTGTCATCATCGGCTCGGTGCTCGTGCTCTCGGCGTTCGTCGGACGGGCACGCGGCCTGATCTGGCTCGGTCTGCTCATCCTGCCGATCGCTTGGGCGATCGCCGTCATCGATCTCACGTGGTGGGACGGCGTCGGCGAGGAGCAGGTGACCGTCACCAGCATCGAAGACCTCCAAGAGGAGTACCGATGGGGCATCGGCGAGTTCCACGTGAACCTCTCCGACCTCGACCTCGACGGGGAGATCCGCGAATTGTCGGTCGGTCTCACCATCGGCGAGCTCAAGATCTGGGTGCCCGACACCCTCGGCGTCGAGGTGGACCTCGACGGTCGAATCGGTTCGGTGATCGTGAGCGATCACGACCTTCGCCTGAACGACGACGGCATCGACGTCGCCGTCGAACGCAGCGCCGGCGACCCGGCTGGCGGCACCCTCCTGCTCGATGTCGACATCGGCATCGGCGAAGCCGAAGTCATCGTGTGCGGCGCAGGGAGCCAGCCATGCCCGTAGTCGGACTCTGGATGCTCGGACTCATGATCGCTGTTCTCCTCGACCAATTCCCCAAGGACACCTGATGGACTCTCACTCACTCGACCCGGTCGCTCTGATCGCCGGGCTCTTCCTCGGCCTCGCCGGGTTGGCGATCTTCGCCAACCAGCAGTGGGAGGACGTCGACGTCACCGCCTTCACCGCTGCGGGCGTGATGCTGATCGGCCTGCTGCTGCTGGGGCTCGTTGTGACCCGCTTCGTGCAGGAAGCCAACCAGCCCGAGCAGGTCGATGAAGGCGCTCCCTCGGAATCCTGAAGACGCCTTCAGGCATCTTCAGCAAAGCGAAAGCATCGGTTCTCCACACTCCTCCCATGGCTCGGATCACCCGAGTCACCTAGCCCCCAGGAGGAGCAATGAACAAGAAGACCGCACTGAGCGCCGCCGGCGCACTGGCCATGACATCGGCCGCCGGCGTCACCGCACTCTTTCTCACCATCGGCCAAGGCGCCTCGGCAGCGCCCACCCCCGCCGTACCGGCCACCCCGGAAGTGGTGACCGAGTATCAGGTGGTCTAGGTCGACCCTGAGGGGATCGCCACGACCACCACCCTCGCTGCTACGACACCCGGCCAACGCACCGTCTACGAAATCGAGTACGAGCAGGAGCAGCCGGCCGCAGCGACGACCTACGTCGACGACGAACCCCAGGACTACGACGAGTACGAAGACGAAGACGAGTACGAAGACGACGACGATGACTGACCTCTCGTCAACACCTCCCCGCCCAGCGGACCCTCCCGACCGCGACGCCGCCATCGCTCGGGCGAAGGCCCTTCAGGCGAAACGGGGCGGCGCCTCGAACTCCACTCGGAGCTCGGCCGCGAGCCGGATCCTCGTTGCGGGTGCCGCCGCCAGCTCGGGGATGCTCATGGTCGCCGCGATGGCGTCGGCCGCCGGAGCCGGCACCACCGCGGCCGCCCCAGAGGCACCACCTCAGGTTGTGGAGCGGGTGGTGGTGATCGAGGTGCCGATCGCGTCGAGCGACGCCACCGCGACCGCGGCGCCGGAAGCGACTGCCGAACCGGAGGTCACCGTGGTTCGAGAAGTGCGAGTGATCCCCGCGCCGGCGCAGAAGCCCGCTCCTGCGCCGGCGCCGACCCAGGGCAGCTGATGTTGGCCACCACCCTCGACCACGGCAGCGCAATGGGATCGACCGTCGACATCGAGGTCCATGGGGATCCCGCGCTCATCGCTCGAGCCTGGGGCCGCATCGACGAACTCGAGCGGCGCTGGAGTCGCTTCCTGCCCGACAGCGAGATCTCTCGATGCAACACCACACGCGGCCTCCCCGTCTTCGTGAGCGCCGACACCCGGCGGCTGGTTCGCCATGGCATCCGGGCGTGGCAGCGAACGAACGGCGTCTGCGACCCGAGCGTGCTCGACGCACTCGCTGCTGCCGGATACGACCAGTCATTCGAGCGGCTGCAGACCATGCCGGTCTCACCAGCAGACTCGAGCCGACCCACCGTTCCCGGTTGCGCCGGAATCGATGTCGACGACGACTTGGGATCGGTCACCCTGCCGGCTGGAACCGGCTTCGACCCCGGCGCAATCGGGAAGGGACTCGCTGCCGACCTCGTCGCCGAAGATCTCATGGACGCGGGCGCCGCCGGCGCCTTCATCAGCCTCGGAGGCGATCTGCGGGCCATCGGGCGGCCCGCACAAGGAGAC
>CALKOE010000168.1 GCA_938091985.1 uncultured Acidimicrobiales bacterium
GCCAAACAGGTCTGCCTCAGCTGCATGAGCCGAGATGCCTGCCTCGAGTTCGCGCTGGCCACCAACCAGGACACCGGCGTGTGGGGCGGCACCTCGGAAGAGGAGCGCCGAGTGATCCGGCGCCGCATGCGCGCCGCGGCCGGCCGACGCTGAACCACAGCGCTGGGTGACCGCTGTCACCCGCTGAACGGAATCCACGTCACAGAACAGATTCCACGCGGTCGAGATGATGAGCACATCATGTCGAACCACACGCCCGCCTCAACCCAACTCCATCACCCGGAATCTGCTCAGCCGCGGGCCACGACCGACCGGCGGCTGCACCTCGTGGTCGCCTTCGTCGCCGCGATCGTCGCGGTCCTCTCGTTGGCCGCCGTGAACTCCGCCAGTGTCGGCGCCAACACCGGCGATGCCCCCGCCGACACCTCGTCCGGCGAGAGCGCGAACGCTGGCCACCGCCTCGCCTTGGGTCAAGTCGATGCACAGACGATCGCCTCGCTCGACCACCATGCGCCGGCCCTCACCGACTCCGTGTGGTGCGCAGCGATGTCCGATCACCATGGCGACTGGGACGGTCTCTCCGAACAGGTCTCCGCAGCTGCTGACAAGTGGGCCACCACCACCGACGGAATGTTCGAGTTCGTCGGCGTCGTCGTGCAGACCGTGTGCCCCGAGACTGCGGCAGCCTTCCTGGACTCGACCCGCTGAGCAACCGGGAGTCTCAGCCGAGCGGCAGACTCGGACTACTCCTCGGCACCCGCACATCGACGGACGTGCCGTAGGGAGGAGACGGATTCGCCCGACCGAGGCTGATCGAACCGTTCAGGTCGTGAACCACGAAGGTTCGCACAATCGTGAGCCCCAGGCGAGCGTCGCGATCGAGGGCAAAGCCATCGGGCACGCCTTCCCCGCTGTCCTCCACGTGCATCTCGAAGTCTTTCGGGGTGGACGAGAGCCGGACCCTCACCTCGCCGGTTGCGGCGTGGTCGATCGCGTTCTGCATGAGTTCGGTGAGCACCACCGCGAGCGGCATCGCCACATCGCCCGCCAGCTCGCCGAGACCGCCCTCGATCGAGATACTCAGCGGCCGTTCGACCGAGCCGAGTCCCTCCTCCACCATCGAGACCACCCGGCGAACCACGGCATCGAAGTCGACGACGTCCGCCGTCTCAACCGACAACGTCTCGTGAACAATGGCGATCGACCCGATTCGACGGGCCGACTGTTCGACCGCCGCACGCGCCTCGTCCGATTCGAGTCGGCGCGATTGCAGACGGAGCAGCGACTGGATCGTCTGAAGGTTGTTCTTCACCCGGTGATGGATCTCTCGGATCGTCGCATCCTTCGACACGAGCAACTTGTCGCGGCTTCGCAGCTCTGAGATGTCTCGAAGCAACAACACCGCGCCGCTGACGCGACCGCCCTCGAGAAACGGATGACAGCGGGCGATGACCGAGACCGTGTCGCCTCGCTCGAGCTCCTCGACGGTGGAGTGGCGAGACGCGAACGCGCGGCGAACGGCCCGGTCGTCGGGCCCGAGCGCGCCGAGGGTCTGCCCCACCACGTTGACCAAGACTCCGAGCCGGTGCAGCGCTGAGGTGGCGTTGGGCGAGGCGTATTCGATCCGCTGCTCACGATCGAGGATGACCACGCCGTCACCCACTCTCGGCTCGCGGAACTCCCCGACTCGTTCGGACCGTTCGAGCGGGAAGTCTCCGGCGGCGACCATGCCCGCGAAGCGTTCCCACACGTCGCGATAGCGCCGCTCGACAGGGTTTGGGTGGCGCAGATGGCCGTGGTCGAACTCGCGGGCCACCACGGCGATGGTGACGCCGCCGACGCTGACTGGGATGTAGTCGACCGTGATCCGGTCGGCGATCCCGCCGACGTTCTCCTGGACGAGGGGGTCATCACCCGACGGCACGCCTGCGGCGCCCTGACGCGGCTCGAGGCCCTCAGCGCGGCGACTCTCAGCGAACGAACGAGCGAGCAAGGGCCGTTGCGCAGCCCGCACCTCGGTGCCCACCGGGTCGGTGTGGTGAACAGTCAGCCCAGTGACCGAGCGGGTATGGCCGAGGACGATGAACGTGGCCTCGTTGGCCGTGGTCGGCGCGTAGAGAAGAAGGTCGGAATAGGACAGGTCGCTCAACAGCGACCAAGAGCTCACGAGCCGTTGACAGTGATCGATCGCCTCGTCGGCGAGCGCGGTATGGCCTCGGGCGAGTGCCGCGAGGCCAGCCATTCGTTTCTCGGCCCGTGTCCCGCCGCTCAGCCGAAGCCGATGGGGCTTCCGCCCTCGGGACCGATCTCGGCGAAGGCGATCTTCGATGCCGGGATGCCGATCTCGCCGCCCTTGTCGTCGGTCAACCACAGCGTCGCGGACTCGCCGCTGAGCGCAGCCTCGATCTGCGCCTTGACCGTCGAGCGGTCGGCGTCGTCGGGCAGCTTCACGCCGATCTCGCGGGGATGGTGGGTGACACCGATGCGAACGTCCACAGGAATATCTCTTTCAGTTGATCTTGAGTTCGGGGTGAGTGCGTTTGGAAGGCTTTTGCGCCTCGACCCACTCTGCCATCTCGGCGAACACCAACGACGCTTCGTTGGTCGGATCCACCGCCATGATCGGCTGGCCGTGATCCGACCCTTCTCGCATCGGGATGGTCATCGGCACTTGGCCGATCATCTCGACGTCGAGCGTCTTGGCCAATTCAGCACCGCCGCCGGCACCGAACAGGTAGTAGCGCTTGTCGTCGTCACCGGTGAACCACGACATGTTTTCGATGACGCCCTTCACCTTGATGTTGACCTCGGCGAACATGAAGGCCGACCGCTGCGCGACGCGTTGTGCCGCGGCATTGGGAGTGGTCACGACGTAGGCCTCCGCGGTGGGGAGGAACTGAGCGAGCGACAACGAGATGTCGCCGGTGCCCGGGGGAAGGTCGACGATGAGATAGTCGGGTTCGTCCCAATAGACATCGGTGAGGAACTGCTCGAGCGCCTTGTGGAGCATCGGGCCTCGCCAGATGACTGGCTGATCCTCGCGAGCGAAGAATCCCATGGAGATGCATCGGACACCATGGGTCTCTGGCGGGATGATCATGTCGTCGATGACGGTGGGCGCATGGGTGACGCCAAGCATGCGCGGGATCGAGAAACCCCACACGTCGGCGTCGACCACGGCGACCTTGTGGCCGCGCTGGGCCAGCGCGATGCCGAGATTGGCGGTGACGCTCGATTTGCCGACCCCGCCCTTTCCCGATGCGATCAGCAGCGTGCGGGTGCGATTTCCGGCCTGAGCGAACGGGATCGCCCGAC
>CALKOE010000169.1 GCA_938091985.1 uncultured Acidimicrobiales bacterium
TGCGTGCCACCACCGACACGCCGTCGGGCATACCGAGTCGGAACGAGACGAACGCAGCGCTGGCCATGAATCACACAATGCCGGGAGATCCGGCCGACCGCACCTCCGAACTCCGTCGCGATGTCAGCGCCGCGATGAACAACGCCTGGGTGCAGCGCGAGGGATACACCGCGCCGAACACCGACGTCTATCCGTGGCTGTGGCTCTGGGACAGCTGTTTTCACTCTCTGGTCTGGGCCGCCGTGGGCGATCCCGACCGCGCCGTGGCCGAGTTGACTGCCGCGCTGTCGACCATCGACGAGGCTGGATTCGTGGCCCACATGGGCTACCAGCTGGACCCTGATGAGCCGGTCGAACTGTGGGGGAGATCTGGTTCGTCGTCGATCACCCAGCCGCCGATGTTCGGCCACACGATCGCCTCGCTGCACCGAAGTGGCGTGGCCGTGGCGCCGGAGCTGCTCGCCGATGCCACTCGCGCGCTGGATCATCTGCTGCACGATCGGCCCCGAACCGCCGGCCTCATCGAGATCGTCCACCCATGGGAAACCGGATGCGACGACTCGCCGCGTTGGGATGACCTGTGTCCGGGGGAGGGATTCGATCTCGCGCTCTGGCGACGCCACAAGGTGGAGATTCTCGCGTCGATCGACCGCGGACCATCGGGCGCGCCACTCCACAACCCGCGGTTCGCGGTGGGCTCCGTGGGCTTCAACGCGTTGGTCGCCTTCAACGCTCTCGAACTCCAGACCGTGACGGGCGACGATCGGTTCGCGGGCCCCGTCGCCGAGCTGATCGAAGCGATCGATGCTCGCTTCGACGCCGATCTGCGCACATGGGTCGACGCCGGCCCCACCGAGAACGGTTCCGGGCGGGCCCGAACCGCCGATGGCCTACTCGCGCTGCTGGTCACCCGCGACCCCCACGCTCGCTCCCTCGCCACTCATGAGCTGCTCGACGAGGATGCGCATGCGTCGGCGTTCGGGCCGCGGGGTGTGCACGTGGGCGAGCCGACCTACGCCGCGTCCACATACTGGCGCGGACCGGTCTGGCCACAGCTTGCCTACCTGCTCTGGGTCGCCCTCGATCGTGCTGGCGAGGTCGATGCCGCGGAGGTCCTCCGGTCGACGACGGTCGCAGGGGCGATCGAGTCAGGTCTGGCCGAGTATTGGAACGGCGACACCGGTGAGGGTCTGGGCGCCATCCCACAGTCGTGGACTGGCTTGGCGGTCGTGATGGACGCCGCTCAGCCGGGCGCGCTGGGCTCGGTCTGATCGACTTCGGCCTCGGCGTCGATCAGGTTGATCACCACCTGTTCGCGTAGATCGATTTCGTCGCGAAGGTCGATGGTGACGACACCGGTGTCGGCGAACGGGTCGACGTCTTCGTGCCAGCCGAGTGCCTCGAGCACGGGAAGGGCGCTGGGGTGCAGGCGACGACGGCGTCGTTGCAGCATGAGATTGGCGACCACATCCGCGAGGCCGACCATCATGATCAGGTCGCCGACCGAGACCACCTGATTGGTCCAGCGGACCGGAAAGGTGTCGCCGAGGAACGACAGCCGAGTCGAGTCGTCGGAGAGTTCGCGGGCGCCGTTGAGAGTCACCCGCGGGAGTTCGTCGACGGTCACCATCTCTGCTTCGACCAACGATTCTGGTCGCACGGGCATGTGGCCGTTCAAGAAGACGGGCAGCAGGTTGGCCGCGATGCCGATGGTCACGACGGTCATGCCGGCGAGGTGCCAGTTGACGACGGCGAACGCCAGGCCACCGACGAGTCCGACGAGCGCGATGACACCCGATGGTCCACTGTCGCTGTAGTCGACGAAGAGACTGCAGCCGATCGCGACCGCCAGAAACTCCGGATGGCGGATGCGAGTGCGGGCGATCGATGTCAGTCGACCACGGCGCAGCAAGCCGAAAATCAGACCGGCTGCGACCGCGAGGAGGATCGGAGCGAGTGTCACCTGCGAAAAATTACCAGCCGGAGTTGCGCGAGGTGCCGATCATCGGATCGCCGTCGACTCGATCGAGCCAACAATGGATGCCCCGGTAGCGGTCGGCGTCGTTCTCGAAGTTCTGTTGGTTTGGGATGATGACGCCGATGTCGAGCTCTGAGGTCTCGTAGTCGGACCCCACCCAGGTGGTGAATTCCCGATAGCAGGACTGCAGCGCGTAGTCCCTCACGACGCTGTCACCTGGGAAGACGGACGGGTGCTCGGCCGGATACGTGAGCTGGGCAAAGACCTCGAAGTGATGCGCTTCGTCACAGGGCAGGCGGGTGGTGATGGTGATCGGCTCACCGTCGCGTCGGTCCTCGATCTGGTCGAAGCAGTCGCGCACTCGCAAATTGAACTGGTTGATCGGTTCGCCGGGGATCTGGGTGGGATCGAGCGGCGAAGGTTCGGTGGTCGTCGGTGCGGCCACGTCGGAGTCAGAAGATTCGTCGCCGTCGCCCGGATCGACGACATCGTCGATCGACTCCTGGCCGGGATCGGTCGTGTCGCTGGGCTCGCCGTCATCGCTGCAGCCCGCAACCGCGAGCGCGGCGACGAAGAAGAG
>CALKOE010000170.1 GCA_938091985.1 uncultured Acidimicrobiales bacterium
CCGCCGCCGCCGCCGGTCAGGGCGGACATCATCGGGCCCGTGATCGACGAGGATCGCATCGGCATCTGGTGGGGCCGCGGCGACCGAAGCTCGGAGCTGATCGACGCGACGAGGCTCGACGGTCGATTCCCGATCGTCAGCGGCGACGACCTCCTCGCACTCGTGCACCAAAACGCCGGCCAGAACAAGCTCGACACCCACCTTCGCCGCGAACTCGACTATCAGCTCGAGATCGTCGACGGCATCGGCGACGGAACGATCACGGTCACCCTCCACAACGATCTCGCCGATCTGACGCTCCCCGATTCGATCATCGCCAACAACGACCAGGGCTACCCGGCAGGAACGAACGTCGCCCGTCTGACCGTCCACACTGCGCTCACTTTCCAGGCGGCACTTCTCGATGGTCAAGACGTCACCGTCGACCGGCAGCTCGCATTCGGCCACGACGCGATCACTGTGCTCATCGATGTGCCGCCGGGGGGTTCACGCACGCTCGTGTTGCAGGTCCGGGGTGAGATCGTCTCGGATCCCTACCAGCTGACACTGCCGCACCAACCTCTCGTCAACCACGACGACGTCACCATTTCTGTCACCGTCGAGGGGAAGGCGATCGAGCTCCCAGCAAGCCTGGCGCTCTCCGCCGACACCGTTCTCGCGACACCAGGCTGACCCGCGGTCCTCGCGGCGGGTCCAGCCGACCGGGCTGAGTGCTCAAATCCGAGCAGTATGCGCCGATCGAGAGGGTGGACCGCCAGGTCCATCATCTGATGATTTCGCACCCCTCTCTCCGTAGCTCGCTTCGACGTCTGTCGACGATCGTGCTTGCCCTCGTCGCGCTCGTGACGACAGCGGCTCCTGCCGGTGCGCAGTACGGCGGAACCGTCAACCTCTTCGTTGATCCGACCCGAGTCGAGATCGACGGAGTGTTCGACTATTTCGGGTCGGGCTGCCCCGCGGGAAGCACCGTCACCATCACGGTCGATGGCTTCCCCGGTGTGATCGACACCACGGTCGCATTCGACGACGGTTCATACGCAGGCATCGACGTCGCGATGCCAGACGGGGTGATCGCCGGCCAGGACTACTCAGTGCGAGCGTCGTGTGCGGGCGACGATGTGTCCGTCACGATTCGCGCCGTATGCAACGGCGGAACCGACCCGTTTGCCGGCGAGTGCCCCGACGCCAACACCATCGGCGGCCAAGATCCTGATGATCCGCCGGGGTCGACCACGACTACAACCACCACACCCGGAGGCTCTGGCGACGACGGAAACGGTGGGACTGGACCCGGTCTCGCCGTGACTGGTGCAAGTTTCGCTGAACAGGCGGCGCAGATCGGTGTGACCCTCGTGGCCCTCGGCGCAATATTCGTGCTTCTCGCCGCCAAGCGCCGCGACGAGCAAGCTGCCTGATCAGGCAGTCACTCTCCAGCGTCAGCTGTCATTGCGCCGGCGACGGCGCCGAATCAGCCAACCCAAGACCTCGCTGAGCACCGCACCCAACACGGCGGCGATAACGATCACGAGCCACAGCGGCCACGTGCCGTCGAGGAAGAGCCACGACACCTCTGTGTCGTCGCGGTTCTGTCCGATGAAGGCGATCAACGCGATCGCCACCACCGCAGCACCGATGACGGTGACCAGGCCGGTCGACTCCTTGGGTTCTTCAACGAGGGGCTCGTCGGCCATCAGTTCCTCCCGATTTCGTTCGGTGCTGAGATCGTAGACGACCCGTGGGAAGATGTCGGCGTGCGAGTACTGGTGAGCGGTTCAACGGGTCTTATCGGTGAAGCTCTCGTGGAGGGGCTGACCGAGGCTGGCCACACACCTGTCCGATTGGTGCGATCAGATCCGCCCGACCAGCACGCGGCAGTGCGCTGGGATCCCGCAGCCGGCACCATCGACGACGACGCGCTCGACGAGATCGATGCGGTCATCCACCTTGCCGGCGAAGGGATAGCCGAACGTCGTTGGACCGCAGGGCACAAGGCACGGATCCTCGACAGCCGCGTCGCGGGGACAACGCTTCTGGCCGATCGGATTGCCGCAGCCGAAACGCCACCATCGGTTTTCTTGTCGGGATCGGCGATCGGCTTCTACGGCGACCGAGCAGATGAAACGTTGACCGAGTCGAGCGAGCCCGGCGATGGATTCCTCGCCGAGGTCGTAGGCGCGTGGGAGGACGCCACCGCCGGAGTGAGAAATCCGCCGACCCGACTCGCCCATGTCCGCACCGGCATCGTGTTGTCGGGCAAGGGCGGTGCGCTCGCGCCCCAACTCCCGTTCTTCAAGCTCGGCTTGGGCGGCAAGATCGGATCCGGCACGCAGTGGTGGAGCTGGATCAGCATCGACGACATGGTCGGCGCCCTGATATGGCTCCTGACCAACGACGTGGAGGGACCTGTGAACCTGACGGCGCCGAACCCCGTCACCAATGCCGAGTTCACCAAGGCCCTCGGAAAGGTCCTGCGCCGCCCAACTCTGCTCCCGATCCCGAAACCGGCGTTGTGGCTGCGGCTCGGACGCGAACTCACTCAAGAACTTCTGTACACGAGCCAAAGGGTGGAGCCGACGGTGCTTTCGGACCGCGGCTACGAGTTCATCCACCCTGAGGTCGAGGGTGCGCTGCGCGCCGCCCTCAACCGGCCGGCCTGAGCTCAGCGCTCGACGGTCACCACCGGGTAGAAGGCGACTCGCCCGACGACGGCTTCCGCGCCGTCCTTCGGCTCGGGGTAATACCAGGCGGCGTTGCCCGCCCGTTCCCCGTTGACCTCGAGGTCCCAATAGGACGCGTTGCCCTTCCACGGGCAATGCGTCGAGTGGCCTGACGGCACCACATAGGTCTTGTCGAGGGATGCGATCGGGAAGTACGCATTGCCTTCGACGATCTCGATGTCATCGCTTTGGGCAATGACGACACCATTGAATGTTGCGGTGGCCATGAGGCTCTCCTTCGACTGGTAGCCCTACCAACTCGGCGGCACCCCGCGACATTCCCTGCGGCCGACTCTGGTTCAGGGACCGAGCACCCATACGTCGTCGGGCATGTCCTGCTCGAACTTCTTCACGAGCTCACCGACGCGGCGCTCACTGCCATCCCACACGATCACCGCTTCGTCGGCGACCTTGCGGAACCATCCGTTGCGCCGATCCATCGCCTGTCCGGCACGGGCTGGAGTATCGGGCGTCTTGCGTTCGAGCAGCACGACTGCGGAGGCGCCCGAGACGAGGTCGGCGAAGAGGCGACGCGACGCAGTGGGCCATTTCGCGTCGGGATCGGGGTACGGCAACACCGCAACGTAGGGAACTCCCACCACCTTGGCTGCCTCGGCGCCGAGTGTCTCCGCTCCGAGCCGCAGGCCGGTGAGTACCACCGTGTCGGGATCGAGCTTGTGCTTCGCCTCGATGATCTCAGCCAGTTGGCGCCGCACACCCGCTCCAACCACGTTCTCGTCGTATCCGCCGAGGCCGGGTGGCTGCAGCCCGAGAACGACGACTGACCGCCCCGCGGGCCGCCACGCCGAACCGAAACGGCCCTCGGCATCGACGACCAGAGCGGAAGCGTCGACCGCCGAACCCGTACCTGATGAACCAGTGCCAGGCCCGACGACGTCGGCATGGCCGAGCTCTGTCGGCAGACCAGTACCGCGCCGTGACTGCTGGGTCTCTGCCGCCTCCACCGCGAGTCGGTCGGCCACGTCATTCCATTCGTTGCCGGCATGGCCCTTGACCCAACGAAAGGTCAACTCGTCGGCCCGACTGCGGTAGAGCTCGATCAGTGGCTCCCACAGATCCCGGTTGGCCACGGGTTCCTTCTTCGAGTTCTTCCATCCTCGCTTGAGCCAACCCTCCCACCAACCATCGCGGAAGCAGTTGACGACATAGGTCGAGTCGGAGACCACCTCGACTCGCCCAGGCAGACTGCGCAAGGCGTCGAGTACCGCCATCAACTCCATGCGCTGATTCGTCGATTCAGCTTCGGCGCCATTGGCCCATTGTTCGTCGGGCACCACCCAGCCCCAGCCCCCTGGGCCGGGGTTCCCTTTGCAGGCACCATCGGTGTAGACCTCGATCACGGCGCTGATCCTGCCACGATCCGCAGAGAAGTCGGTGACGAACGCACCAGAGCAGTCCCAGGGCTGCGATGATGCAACTCATGGCCGCAGACCACTTCAGTCGCCAACTCCCCGACATCGATCCGGCGGAAACCAAAGAGTGGATCGATTCACTCGACGCGATCCACGGTGCTCAGGGGCAGGCGCGCGCTCGCTACATCGTTGCGCGGCTCCTCCAGAGGGCCAACGAACTGCAGCTGGGTGTGCCGCCCACGACGAGCACGCCCTACATCAACACCATCCCGGCCGAGGAACAGCCGTTCTTCCCAGGCGACGAAGACCTCGAGCGGCGCATCCGTGCGTTCATTCGCTGGAACGCGGCCGCAATGGTCATCCGCGCCAACAAGACCGCCGACGGCATCGGTGGTCACCTCTCGACCTACGCGTCGAGCGCATCGCTCTACGAAGTCGGCTTCAACCACTTCTTCAAGGGCAAGGAAGACGGACTCCCGGGCGACCACGTCTACTTCCAGGGCCACGCGGCACCCGGCGTCTACGCCCGGGCCTTTCTCGAAGGCCGGCTCAACGAGGGCCAACTCGACCGCTTCCGCATGGAAGTGGGCGGCGGCGGGCTCTCGAGCTACCCCCACCCACGGCTCATGCCCGACTTCTGGGAGTACCCCACGGTCTCGATGGGACTCGGTCCGATCAACTCGATCTACCAGGCGCGCTTCAACCGCT
>CALKOE010000171.1 GCA_938091985.1 uncultured Acidimicrobiales bacterium
AACCGCTGCGACGCGGCGTCGATGACTGGCTCAACGAGCTGTTGCTCGGGTCCGACCACCGACCGAGGATCGAAGTTGCCTTGGCCGAGTTGGGCGACGAAGCCGGCGCGCTCGGTGCGGCGCTGGCCGCGATCGACCCGAGCTAGCCCGGCGGCGGCCGTTCAGCCGTCGTCACCCTTCTTGGCCCGGCTCGGGCTGACGCGAGGCGGCTCGTTGGGTTGCTTCGGATACACCGGCGGCCACGGCGCATCCATCAGCCCGCTCGACCAGTCGCGGTCGTGCCATTCGAAGAGACCCTCGATCGACTGAAGCTCGTCGTCGAGCGTCGCCCACGCATCGCCCGACTCCGCGAGTCGGGCCGGCACCGTTGCCAGGGTCAACTCCTCGGGTTCGACCGTGGCCACCTCGTCCCAGGTGATCGGTGTCGACACCTGGCCGCCGACTCGGGGCCGAACCGACCACGTGCCGAAAACCGTCTTGTGCGGTGCGTTCTGGTTGAAGTCGACGAACACTCGCTCGCCGCGCTCTTCCTTCCACCATTCACACGTGAGCGATTCGGGGTGGCGGCGCTGGAGTTCCCGAGCGAGGGCCACGGCGGCGTAGCGCACCTGGTAGCTGTCCCACTTGGGCTCGAGTCGGGCATAGATGTGGATGCCCTTCGATCCTGATGTCTTGGGGTAGGCGACGATCCCGAGTTCGTCGAGCACCGCCTTGACCGCATAGGCCGCGGCTCGCACGTCATCGAAGTTGGTGCCGGGCTGAGGGTCGAGATCGATGCGCAGCTCATCGGCATGGGCCGGGTCAGCGGCCCGATACGGCCACACATGGAAACCGAGGCAGCCCATGTTGACCGCCCACACGATGTGGGCCATGTCGTGCGCGATCAGCGCGTTGGAGGTCGTCCCGTTGGGCGTGCTCACCACTGTTGTCTGCAACCACTCGGGCGCACCCTTCGGCACTCGCTTCTGGAAGAACGACTTCCCCCTGGCTCCATCGGGGTAGCGCTCGAGCAGCAGCGGTCGCCCTCCGACGACCCTCATGAAGGGCTCGGCGACGGCGAGGTAGTAGTTCACGAGGTCGAGCTTTGTCTCCCCCCGTTTCGAGAAGAACTCCTTGTCGGGGCTCGTGACCCGCACCTCGACCCCGTCGACATCGAGCATCACGGGGTCGGCGGCCATGGGAGAACGCTACTTCTTCGGTCGGCGCCGCTCGACGACAAGCCCGACCACGCCACCAAGCGCCATGAGCGCACCACCCACCACACCCAGTACCTCGAACGACCATGTCGACACCAGCACACCGCCGAGCAGAGGGCCGACCGCGCGACCGGCGGCCATCGACGCCTGGGCATCGCCGGCGCGTTCCGCGGGGTGAGCCGAGCGCGCCGCGAGAAGCGTGTAGAGGCCCGGCACGGCCGCCCAGAACGAGAAGCCCCAGAGCATCAGGACCGGCCAGGCCATCCAAGGTTCGGTGATCAGCGGCAGCGTCACTGCACACAGCGCTGTGACAATGACCCACAGACCGACCAGAGGCCGCCCGCCGCGCCAACGCGACGACGGCACGCTGGCCAGCGCATTGGCCGAATACATCAGCGAGAGCGTGCCCGGGTTGACTCCGACATCATCGATCAGGATCACACCGCCGTAGACGAACACCGCAGATCCGCCGAGTGTCAGCAGCGTGAGCGCGGCGATGATCGCCATTGCCTGCGGCACCGCTGCAGTGCGCGGCCCGCGGTCTTTCGTCGCCGACTCGCCGAAATCCGGGGCCATCACGAGGGGCACGAGCGCCGCCACACCGAGCACGGCAAAGATCAGTCGGTCATCGCCGATCTCGAGCAGGAGTCCGAAGAGCGGAGAGACCGCAACCCCGGCGAGCGGGCCGACCACCGCGATGTCGCCCTGGCGTTGCTCGTCGCCGAACACCTGCGACCACGCGAGCCACGTGAGCACGCCGAGCGAGATGCCGGAGAGTCCCCGCACGGCGACGAAGAGCGGAAACACTTCGGTGACGGCGCTGGCGAAGTTCGCCGCCGCGAGGGCCAGGAGTGCCAAGCGAAACCCGCGCACGCTCGGCACCATGAACCGACCGGCGGCCCACGATGCCAGCACGAAGAAGCCGAGCTGCGCGGCAGAGAACAGGCCGGCGGTGCCCGCGCCTACATCGAAGCGGTCGGCGATCGACGACAGAGAGATCGGGGTGGCAATGAAGACGGCCGTCGACACGGCCGTCGACACGAGCAGACCCGGTGCCGTCCCCATCCGGACAACACGAAGAAGCCGGAGCGGTGCCTGCACCGCGTCACCCTACGTTGCCCGGCATCGCCGGGCCGACGGGTTGTGATCCCTGATCAGGCGCCGGGCTTGAACACCATGAGGTAGAGGGTCGCCAAGAACATCACCGTGATCAACATGCCGCCGATTTCGGCACGCTTGCCGGTGGTGTCGTCGCCGGCGGCGATTGCTTTCTCACCGGGAATGATCATGCCGTGGAGCACCCCGTTCATGGCGATCCAAATGACCACAGCCGGCCACAGCCAGCTGTCGCTGACCGAGATGAAGAGCTCGTCGTTGGCGTCCTTGCCGGACATGCCGGCCACGCCGAAGCCGAGGAGGCCGCCGAGGATCAGCATGCTGCCGTAGATCTTCATCGACCGCTGTGCGATCCCCGCGAAAATCGACTGGCGAACCGAAGGGTCGCCTTGGGTCTGCCGGTCGATGAACGGGTGAACGAACATCGGCGCGAACGCAGCGAACATCGTCAGGATGTGGACGAAGAGGATGATGTTGTACGGCGTGTCACCGATATCAGCGAGAAGCATGGCCGGAGCGTAGCCGAGCAGCCCCGTCCGATGGCTTGACGCGCATCCAAGAACTCGGGTCGAACCGTAGGGTTCAGCGTGGCCCGCTACACCACATCGATCCGCTCTGATCTCCCACCGGCGGCGGCATTTTCGCTCGTCGCCGATCTTGCCCACCTCGCCGACTGGGACCCGGGCGTCACCGCCTCGACGCAGGTCGTCGCCGACGGCCCGGGACCAGATGCCGAATATGACGTCACCCTCGCGACGGGCGCGATGACGCTGCGCTACGTCACCACCGCGTTCACCGGGCCCCGCTCGGTCACCTACGAGGCGAAGGGCGCATGGTTCACCTCCGTGGATGTGATCTCCGTCGAGCCGTTCGACAACGGGTCGATCGTGACCTACGACGCAACGCTTCGGCTTCCCCTGATGCTGCGCCTCGGCGATCCGATCCTGCGCCTGGTCTTCCGCCGAGTCGGCGACGCTGCCGCAGGTGGTCTGAAATCTGCGCTCGAAGGCGAATTCGTCGCATGAGTTTTGCAGCTCGGTTGGTCGACCGACTCCTCGAAGCGCCGATCGCGCCGAGCTTCACGCGAGCTGGCTATCGCATCCGTTCGTCGCTCTTCGACTGGACCGACCTCGACACCATCGATGGCGCCGGCAAGACCATCGTGCTCACCGGCGCAACCTCGGGACTTGGCCTCGCCGCCGCCCATCGCCTCGCCGATGCCGGCGCGACCCTCGTCATTCTCGGCCGCAACGCCGAGAAGACCGAACGGGTGCGCGAAGAGCTCGCTGGCGGAGGTGCCGATGTCTCGTCCGTGATCGCCGACATGGGCGATCTCGACCAGGTGCGGCGCGTGAGCGCCGAGATCCGTGAACGCCACCCCCGTATCGATGCCCTGCTCCACAACGCGGGCGCACTGAGCGCCGACCGCCGCGACAACAACGCCGGGATCGAGCTCACCGTTGCCAGCCAGGTGGTCGGGCCGTTCCTCATGACCCACCTTCTCCTCGGCGCGCTCGATGCGGCCCACGGCCGGGTCATCACCATGTCGTCGGGCGGCATGTATGCAAGCCCGCTGCGAGTCGAGGGACTGCAGATGAACGAATCCGACTACGGCGGCAGCGAGCAATACGCCCGGGCGAAGCGCGCCCAGGTCACGCTCAACGAGATGTGGCCAGCCGAGGCGTCGCACCCCAATGTTCAGTTCCACGCAGTGCATCCCGGCTGGGCGGACACACCCGGGGTCCGCGAGTCGCTCCCCATGTTTCGCCGCATCGTCGGCCCCGCCCTACGCACGCCCGACGAAGGCGCCGACACGATGGTCTGGCTCGCCCTTACCGATGACCTCGACGATGCCCCCAATGGCAGCTTCTGGCTCGACCGAGCGCCTCGCGACATCCATCGACTCCCGACGACACGCAGAAGCGACACGCCCGAACGACGCCGAGAGCTGTGGGACGCCGTCACACAGCTCTCCGGCCTCGACACGGACATCTGACGGGTCTCGCCGACGGCGAAGAAACTTGGGCCGGGTGGCTAACTCAGCCGTAGGCTGAGGCCATGCCCGAGTATCGCTCCCGCACCACCACCCACGGCCGCAACATGGCCGGCGCCCGCGCCCTCTGGCGTGCCACCGGCATGGGCGATGACGACTTCGACAAGCCGATCATCGCAATCTCGAACTCGTTCACCCAGTTCGTTCCCGGCCACGTGCATCTCAAGGACCTCGGCCAGCTCGTGGCGCGAGAGATCGAGAAGGCCGGCGGCGTGGCCAAGGAGTTCAATACGATCGCCGTCGACGACGGCATCGCGATGGGCCATGGCGGCATGCTCTACAGCCTCCCCAGCCGCGACCTCATCTCCGACTCCGTCGAATACATGGTCAACGCGCACTGCGCCGACGCCCTGGTGTGCATCTCCAACTGCGACAAGATCACCCCCGGCATGCTCAATGCCGCGATGCGGCTCAACATCCCCACGGTCTTCGTGAGTGGCGGACCGATGGAAGCAGGCAAGACCAAGCTCGCTGGCGTCAGCGTCAAGCTCGACCTCATCAACCCGATGATCAGCGCCGGTGACAGCTCGGTGAGCGATGAAGACCTACTCGAGATGGAACGCTCGGCCTGTCCGACGTGCGGCTCATGCTCCGGCATGTTCACCGCGAACTCCATGAACTGCCTCACCGAGGCCCTCGGGCTCTCGCTGCCCGGCAACGGCACCACGCTCGCCACCCACGCCGACCGCGAGCAGCTCTTCCTCGAGGCCGGCCGCCGCGTCGTCGACATCGCGCGTCGCTACTACGAAAAGGACGACGACTCCGTTCTGCCCCGCTCGATCTGCACGAAGGCGGCGTTCGAGAACGCAATGACGCTCGACATCGCGATGGGTGGGTCCACCAACACGGTGCTCCACATCCTCGCCGCCGCCCACGAGGGCGAGGTCGACTTCACGATGGCCGACGTCGATCGGCTCAGCCGCCAGTCCCCCAACATCTGCAAGGTGGCACCGAGCACCGACGAGTACCACGTCGAAGACGTGCACCGAGCCGGCGGCATCATGGGCATCCTCGGCGAACTCGATCGTGGCGGCCTGCTCGACACCAGCCTTCCGACCATTCACAGCGAATCGTTGGCCGCAGCGCTCGACCAATGGGACGTCATGCGCGAGCCGTCCGCCGATGTCGTCGAGTTCTTCCGGGCCGGGCCGGCGGGCATTCCCACCCAGGTCGCCTTCAGCCAGGCCGAGCGGTGGCCCGACCTCGACATCGATCGAGACGGCGGTTGTATCCGTACCGTCGCGAAGCCCTACAGCGCCGAGGGCGGCCTCGCGGTGCTCTTCGGCAACATCGCCGAGAAGGGCTGCATCGTGAAGACAGCCGGAGTCGATGAGTCGATCCACGTCTTCTCGGGGCCTGTGCGAGTGTTCCAGAGTCAGGACGCGGCGTGCGATGCGATCCTCGACGAGGACGACATCCAGGCCGGCGATGTCGTCGTGGTCCGCTACGAGGGCCCGAAGGGCGGACCGGGCATGCAAGAGATGCTGTACCCCACCTCCTACATCAAGAGCCGCGGCCTCGGGAAGGAGTGTGCGCTCCTCACCGATGGGCGCTTCTCCGGCGGTACTTCTGGCCTCTCGATCGGCCACGCCTCACCCGAAGCCGCCGAGGGTGGAGCCATCGGGCTGGTCGAAGACGGCGACATCATCGACATCGACATCCCCAACCGATCGATCAACCTGCGGATCTCCGACGAGGAGATGGCATCACGTCGCGCCGCCATGGAGGCGAAGGGCGACGACGCATGGCAGCCGACCGGCCGCGACCGGCAGGTGTCCGCCGCGCTGCAGGCCTATGCCGCGATGACCACCTCGGCCGATCGAGGTGCCGTCCGCGATGTGAGCCAGCTCCGACGGTGAGCGCGGCCGAGGAGTCGAAGTCCACGCGCGGCCCAGAGGCTGTTCGACGCGCACTCATCGACTCGGCCAAGACACTCATGGGAATGCGCTCACCTCGCCAGGTGAGCGGCCGTGAACTCGCCCAACACGCCGGCGTCAACTACGGCTTGATCCACCACTACTTCGGCACCAAAGACAACGTGTTCGCCGAGGCAGTCGGAGAGGCCACCGAATCCATGGCCGAACGCTGGGATGCCGGCGGCATGCTGCCGGTCAATACCACCGACGACGCGATGAGCTACCGGACCTTTGCCAAGCTCGAGGTCGACGACAGCGAGAATCCGATCCGCGATCTCGTCAACCGAATCCTGGCCGGCCAGGCGCAATCGACCGGCCGACCGAACACCGATCAGGAGCTTCTCGCGGAGGTCGCCATCACCACGGCACTCCAGTTCGGGTGGGGTGCGTTCGAAGCAGAAATCCTGGGCGCGCTCGAGGAGTTCGGGGCCGAACAAGACAGCCTTCGCCGCCGAGTGGCCGAACTGTCACTTCGGTTGCAGGACGACAGCTGACTCTCGACCACACCACCCAGCGAAGCGAACGCTCCGTCGTCGCATTCCTCGCGTTCCTGAGCGTCATCTTGGCGTTCGGGATCGACTCGTCCCTACCCGCGTTCGAGGAGCTGCGGTCCGAGTTCGACCTGCGCGACGGCTCCGGCGAGGTCTCCCTTGTCGTCACTGCGTACTTCCTCGGCATGGCTGCCGGCCAGATCGTGTGGGGGCTGTCATCGGACCGAATCGGTCGCCGACTCGCGCTGCTGGGCGGGCTCTCGCTCTACGGCATCGGCGCCGCCGGTTCGGCCTTCGCCGGCTCGATGAACATGCTGCTCCTCGCGCGTTTCGTGTGGGGACTCGGTGCTGCTGGGCCAAGCGTGCTGCGCAACTCCATCGCCAGAGATCTCTACAGCGGCGATCGCCTCGCCCGGGTCACGTCGTTGACCATGGCCATCTTCTTGATCGGGCCCGCAATCGCGCCTTCGGTCGGCGAGCTCATTCTCCTCACCGGCGAGTGGCGCTTCGTCTTCGCGGCAGCGGTCCCCCTTGCATTCGTGGCTGTCGTTTGGACGATTCGATTCGGCGAAACCCTCGCCCCGGAGAACGCTCGACCCGTCGATCTCGCCAGCATCCGGCGAGGAAGCGCTGCCTTCTTTCGCACTCGGACGACAATCGGCTACTCCGCGTCGACCACGCTCGCGTCGGGCGCCTTCTTCATCTTCCTTGGCAGCGGCCAACCCATCGTCGATGAGATCTACGGCTACGGCGACTGGTTTGCGCTCGTCTTCTTCGGCATCGCGGCGTTCATCGGCATCACTGTCTGGACGAGCAGTCGCTACATCAGCCGCTTCGGTGCGGACCGGGTGGGAGCCATCGCCACAACCGTGATGGTGGCCACGGCTGCGGTCTTCCTGGTCACGTGCCTGGTCACTGACGGGCGGCCCCCGTTTGCCGTCTGGTTCGCGCTGGTCATGGTGTTTGCGGCCTTCACGACCGTGTCGACGCCGGCCTTCATTGCCATGGCGATGACGCCGATGGCGAAGGTCGCCGGTCTGGCGAGCGCGCTGAACGGCGTGATGACAATCGGGATCGCGTCGCTACTCGCCGTCGTGTTCGACCGCATGATCGACGACACCGTCACACCGATGGCAGCCGGATTCCTCCTCTACTCATCTCTGGCGTTCCTCGTCGCGGCGTGGGCCCGGGGTGGCTCTCGCGAGGTCGTCGACCCCTTCTCGACCTGATCGACTCGAGCCGATCGCCTAGCGTTCCCGACGTGAGCGACGAATTCTGGGACTGCGCAGCTCCGCTGGTTGCGGAAGGCCTGCTCGAAGAGGGAACCATCATGGGCGGGCCCTGTGTGCGCAGTGGCGGCGAGTTCGTCGGCATGCCGCATCACAAGGGCGACGGCATCGTCGTCAAGCTTCCGCGGGCGAGAGTCGACGAGTTGATCGCCGGAGGCTCTGGCGCTTCGTTCGCCCCCGCCGGGAAGACCTTCAAGGAGTGGGTGCTGATCGAGTCGTTCGACGAGCAGCGATGGACTGCCCTGCTACGCGAGTCGATCTCGTTTGTGAATCCCTGAAGTGATCTGGCCCATCTTCATTTCCCCGTTCGCCTTCGTCGGGGCCTGGCTCTTCGACCGGCGACGTCGCGTCTACGCCGACCTCGGGACGACTCCGGCCGCCGCCGTCTACGCCGGCCGCAACGAAGTGAAGGGCCGAGCGTGGCATCCGCAACCGCTCCGCAGCCACCTGACCGAGACTCCCTCGGTGATGTGGACCTACCGACTCGAAGAGGAGCGTCAACACACCCGCAC
>CALKOE010000172.1 GCA_938091985.1 uncultured Acidimicrobiales bacterium
GAGAGCATTCGCGCTCAAGTGAGTGACGCCGTATGGCGCACGACCTTTAGCGGCGCGAAAGCCGTGGCGTTCGATGAGGGTGAATTGGTCATCGTCGTCCCGAACGGGCTGCAAAAGGAACGGATCGAGGGCCGTTACCTCGGCCTTGTGCAAGACGCAATAGAGGAGACCAGCACCGATGTCACGGTGCGGGTCGAGATCGACACGGATTGGGACGAGGTCGCGTTTGACGTTCCTGCGGCCGATCTTCGATCAACCGACGACCCGCCTCCAGGTCCTGCCATCGTTGCCGGGCTCGAGGGAACTCGTGATGAAAAGTTCACGTTCGAGCACTTCGTCATCGGCCCCTCCAACCGGTTCGCTCACGCTGCCGCGTTGTCGGTGGCCGAAACGCCGGCTGCGAGCTACAACCCGTTGTTCATCCACGGTGATTCGGGTCTGGGCAAGACACATCTTCTTCGCGGGATCGCCCACTACGTGGCCGACCACTACCCGACCTACCGGGTTCGCTACGTGTCCACCGAGACGTTCCTCAACGAGTTCGTCGAGGCAATTCGCACCAACACGCAACCTGAGTTCAAGCGACGTTATAGAGACAATGACGTCTTGTTGATCGACGACATCCAGTTCATCGAAGGCAAGGAAGGCCTCCAGGAGGAGTTCTTCCACACCTTCAACGAGCTGCATCAGAACAACAAGCAGATCGTGCTGTCCTCAGATCGCACGCCTGATGCCATCCCGACGCTCGAAGACCGGCTGCGGAGCCGCTTCAAGTGGGGCCTCATCACCGACATCCAGCGGCCTGACCTCGAGACTCGCCTTGCCATTCTTCGGCGCAAGGCAGAATCGAAGACGATCGACATCTCCGATGAGGTCTTCGCATTCATTGCCGAGAACATCACCGAGTCGATCCGCGAGCTCGAGGGTGCACTCATCAAGGTGACGGCCTACGCCAACCTCACCCAGCAGCCACTCGACCGCGAGCTCGCCGCATTGGTGTTGAGCGACCTCATCACCCACTCGGAGAAGCGCCCAGTCACCGCTGAGCTCATTATCGACCTCACCGCGGAGATGTTCGGGTTTGAGGTCGAGCAGATCACCAGCGGCTCACGTCGTCGCCCTCTCGTCGATGCCCGTCAGGTCGCGATGTACGTCACCCGCAACATGACCGACCTCTCCTTCCCCGACATCGGCAAGGCATTCGGCAACCGAGATCACACAACGGTGATGCACGCCGTGCGCAAGATCGAGGCTCGCATGGGCGAACGTCAGCAGATCTTCGACAAGGTCACTGACCTCCAGCACCGCCTCAACCACCCCAAGTGACCGACATGTCGACATCTGGCATGGGGACATCACTGGGGATTGCGTGGGCACGCGTGGTGGACGCCGATGCACAAAGTGACCCAACATCCACCAAGCCGCCGACGACTCGTCACACACTGTGACCGCGCGGGGACATCGTGTGGACGCGACATCCGCGTCGTTTCACGGCAGACTCGTGTTCCTCCACAATCCACAAGCCCTATGGACTGCTATTAACCAGAAGTCCATACGACAGGGAGAAGTAACAGCACTATGGGCCTGAAGTTCCGATGCGAACGAGACATTCTCGCCAAAGCACTCGCCGATGCCGGCCGAGCTGTCACTACTCGAGGAGGCGCGCTCCCGGTTCTCGCCGGAGTCCGACTCGAGCTCAGTGGCGACCAGCTCACCATCACTGGTAGCGATCTCGATCTCACGATCTCCACCACCATCGAAGTCTCCGGGTCCGAAGACGGCGTGGCCGTTCTTCCGTCGAAGCTCGCGTCGGATGTTGTTCGCTCCGTGCGAGCCGGAGGAGTCGACATCACCGTCGAAGACGACGACGCTCGCATCGTCGCCGCTCCCTCCGAGTTCGCGATCCGCATCATTCCGGCCGATGAGTTCCCTGAGCTCTCGAAGCCAGAAGGCGATGCAGTCACACTCGATGCCGCCGAATTCAAGGCCGCGATCGAGCAGGTCGAAAAGGCTGCTTCATCCGACGACGCTCGACCGATCCTCACTGGCGTGCTCATGGCCGCCGAGGAAGGTGGACTGCGTCTCGTGTCGACCGACTCGTATCGCCTCTCGGTACGCGATCTGGCCGGCACCTCGATTCTCGGCGAAGGTCAAAAGGTCCTCGTTCCCAGCCGTGCGCTGAAAGAACTGGCTCGTGTGGTGGGCGAAGAAGAGAACATCACCCTTCGCCTCGGTGAGCGCGATGCGGGCTTCGAAGTAGGCACCGTTTCCGTCACCACTCGTCTCATCGAGGGCGAGTTCCCGAACTATCGCGGTCTCATTCCGACCAATCATCCGAACCAGCTCACCGTCGATCGCACCACGTTGCTCGACGCAGTGCGCCGTGTTCGTCTGCTCGCGCAGGAGTCGACACCGATCCGCATGGCGATGTCAGCCGACGGTCTCGAGCTCGTTGCGGTCACCCAAGACGTCGGTCAGGCGCACGAGGCTGTGGAAGAAGCGGTCTACAAGGGCGATGACCTCACGGTGGCCTTCAATCCTGAATACCTGATCGACGGGATCGAAGTCGCTCCAGGCGACGAGATCACACTCGAAACGGTCGACGAACTGAAGCCTGCATTGCTGAAGTCGTCGGAAGATCCGAACTTCCTCTATCTACTTATGCCAGTTCGCGTCAGCTAATCAGTCTGGCGAGTCCCCGCTCTGGCTGAACCACGCCACCATCGGCACGGAAGCCACGGGGGCGATGAGAATCATCGCTCGGATCCTACGAGGCG